>SXXD01000122.1 GCA_005789685.1 Burkholderiales bacterium | reverse complement strand
GTGGTTTTAGCTGGTGAAATTACCACCAACGCCCACGTCGACTACATCCAAGTGGCGCGCGACACCATCAAGCGCATTGGCTACGACAACACCGAGTACGGCATTGATTACAAAGGCTGCGCCGTCATGGTTTGCTACGACAAGCAGTCCAATGACATTGCCCAGGGTGTGAACCATGCCTCCGACGACCACCTTAACACTGGTGCTGGCGACCAAGGTTTGATGTTTGGTTACGCTTGCAGCGAAACCCCCGACCTCATGCCTGCGCCCATTTACTACGCGCACCGTTTGGTCGAGCGTCAAGCCCAGTTGCGCAAAGACGGCCGCTTGCCTTTCTTGCGCCCCGATGCCAAAAGCCAGGTGACCATGCGCTACGTGGACGGCAAGCCCCACAGCATTGACACTGTGGTTTTGTCTACCCAACACAGCCCTGACCAAAGCGAGTCGGCCACCAAAATGAAGGCCAGCTTCAACGAGGCCATCATTGAAGAAATCATCAAGCCTGTGCTGCCCAAAGAGTGGTTGAAAGACACCAAGTACCTGATCAACCCCACTGGCCGCTTTGTCATTGGCGGCCCTCAAGGTGATTGCGGCCTGACCGGTCGCAAAATCATTGTGGACACCTATGGCGGTGCTTGCCCACACGGCGGCGGCGCTTTCTCAGGCAAAGATCCTTCTAAAGTTGACCGCTCAGCTGCTTATGCAGCTCGCTACGTGGCCAAGAACATTGTGGCTGCTGGTCTTGCAACCAAGTGCCAAATTCAAGTGGCCTACGCCATTGGTGTGGCACGCCCCATGAACATCACGATCAACACCGAAGGCACTGGCGTGATCTCTGATGACAAGATTGCTGCTTTGGTGAACGAGCACTTTGATTTGCGCCCTAAAGGCATCATTCAAATGCTGGACCTCTTGCGCCCCATCTACACCAAGACAGCGGCATATGGCCACTTTGGCCGCGACGAGCCCGACTTCACATGGGAGCGCACCAATATGGCCGCCACACTGCGTGCGGCCGCTGGCTTGAAGTGATTATTTGACGGGGTTTTCTAAAACGCCAATCCCGTCAATTTCAACTCTCACCACATCGCCCGACTTTAAATATTTGGGCGGTGTGAAGCCAATGCCCACACCTACGGGTGTGCCCGTGGCAATCACATCACCTGGGTACAAAGTGATGCCAGCGCTCAAAGTTTCAATGAGTGTCGGAATGTCAAAAATCAAATCGGTGGTAGCTGCGTTTTGGCGCTCTTCACCATTCACATAGCAACGCACATGGGTGTTGGTGCCGTCCATTTCGTCGGCACTCACAAGCCACGGGCCCATGGGGCAGAAGGTGTCAAATGATTTGCCCATGTGCCATTGCATGTGCTTGTTTTGCCAATCGCGTGCCGTGATGTCATTGACGATGGTGTAGCCCCACACGTGCTGCATGGCGTTGGCTTTGGTAATGCCTTTGCCACCTTTGCCAATGATCACGGTCAACTCGGCTTCGTAGTCAATGGCCGTTGACACCTTGGGCATCTCGATGGCTTCGCCTGTGGCAATGACGCACTCGGGCACTTTGGTAAAGATGATGGGCTCGGCTGGAATTTCGCCGCCGGCTTTGGCGCTGCTGTCAAAGCCACTGCGCGCAAACTCTTTGGCGTGTGCGTGGTAGTTTTTACCCACGCAAAAGATGTTGCGGCGGGGGTGGGGCAAGGGTGCACGCAATTGCACGTCTTTCAGAGCAATGGCAGCACCTTGGGGTGGTAAGGCCTCGCCACGAGACAGGGTGTCTACAACTGTGAGAGCTCCAAGTTCGCGATCGGCCAGGGGTAAGTCAAACGGTGTGACTGCAGATGAATCTTGCGACACCAAGCCCACATGGGGTTGGCCTTGGTAAAAAAAAGCAGCAATGCGCATGATGAAGGGCACCTTGAAATAAGATTGATATAGGCCGTATTGTGCCGCTTCCGAAGAATTTGATCGGTGAGGTCCACTCACTGATAGATACCCTGATGTGACATAGGTTCATGCAGAAGATGGACTGCGGTGTTAGAGTCTGCAGCAAAGCCCACGCGCACCAAAACAATGTAGGAGACCTCATGAATTTCTTTCAATCTATGTGTCCATCAAAAACAACTCGCCAGTATTTTCTGGGTACAGCCAGTGTTCTGGCCAGCAGTTTGCTTCTGAACATGGCTGGTCAGGTTTCTGCCATGGCCCAAGCTACTCCCTACCCGACCAAATCCATCACCATGATCGTGCCGTTCCCACCCGGTGGCTTAGCGGACATTGTGGCTCGCCCCGTGGCAGAAGCCATGGGCCGTGAACTGGGTCAGCCCGTGATCATTGAAAACAAAGGCGGAGCAGGCGGCGGCATTGGCATGGGTGTGGCTGCGCGCTCCAAACCCGATGGCTATACCGTTCTCTTGGCCTTGTCTTCATTGACCGTCATCCCTGAAGCCGATGCCTTGTTAGGCCGCAACCCCATGTTCTTGCTGAACGAGCTGCGCCCCATTGCGCGTTACACCGCAGACCCAACGGTGCTGGCCGTGCGCGCTGACGCGCCTTGGAAGACTGTTAAAGAGTTTGTTGAAGATGCGCGCAAACGTCCTGGTGCTATCAACTATGGCTCGTCGGGTAACTACGGCACCATGCACGTTCCCATGGAAATTTTGGCGCAGACCGCTGGCATCAAGTTGACCCACATTCCATTCACGGGTGCAGGCCCTGCAGTCGTGGCCATGTTGGGTGGTCAAATTGACGCATTGTCTACAGGCCCCGCCACTGTTTTGCAACACGTTAAGGCCGGCAAAATTCGTGTGCTGGGTCATTGGGGCAACGGCGCATTGGCCTCCATGCCAGACGTGAGCAGCTTGAAAGATTTGGGCTTCAATGCCGAGTACGCGCAGTGGTCGGGCTTGTTCATTCCAAGCGGTACACCCGAGCCGATTGCGCAGCGATTGCGAGCTGCCGCCAAAATGGCCGCTCAAGATGCCAAAGCCCGCGAAGTGATTCAAAACACCGGCAGTCCTGTGCAATATTTGGACAGCCCCGATTTTGAAAAATATGTTCAGGCCGATGCCAAACGCATGACCGACGTGGTCAAGAAAATTGGCAAAGTGGAATAAATTCAGATCAATCTCTGTTTTAGAACAGTGACTTTTAAGTTGGGTGTGCTGGGTAAGTCACATTCTGAATACTTAATTCTTCCAGCAGCTTGATGACGGTGTTAGCCGTTGGAAGGTAAATCCTAGCAGTACGACGCTCAAATCAGCGTTTCTCACAAAAGCTTCTCCATTCACGACTTCAAGAAGTCCTCATTTTTCAAAAGCCCACTTGAAATCCTTTTGAATGCCCTTATCATTAGCACTCGCAGGAGATGAGTGCTAACAACATCAGCACCCTCCGATGAGCCCTTAAGTATTCAATTTTGAATGCTTTTTGTTTTTTAACCTTGTTTCATATTTAGGAGATGCAATGAAACTACGTCCTCTCGGCGATCGCGTGATCGTTAAACGTGTCGAAAGCGAAACCAAAACTGCCTCTGGCATCGT
>SXXD01000121.1 GCA_005789685.1 Burkholderiales bacterium | reverse complement strand
GTGGCATCCAACAGCAATAAAACGACATTGGCCGATTCAATGGCTTGCAAGGTTTTAACCACCGAGAATTTTTCAATGGCTTCAAAAACTTTGCCTTTGCGACGCAAACCCGCCGTGTCGATGAGTTCGAACTTTTGTCCGTCCCGCTCAAAAGGAACCGTGATGGCGTCGCGGGTAGTTCCCGGCATGTCAAAGGCAACCAAGCGCTCTTCACCCAGCCAAGTATTGATGAGGGTTGACTTGCCCACATTGGGTCGCCCTGCCACCGCCAGCTTCACCACACCAGGGTCTGGTTCAGTTTCAGCATCATCCTCTGGCAACAGCAGCGGGTCTAGGGCCAGCTCTACCAAGCTTCGAATGCCTTGACCATGTGCTGCCGAAACAGGAATGACATCGCCTAATCCCAGTTCGTAAAACTCGCTGATTTGAACGCCCTCGCGCATGCCCTCGGCCTTGTTGGCAACCAACAAGCAAGGCTTGCCAATGCGCCGCAAATAATTGGCAATGTCATGGTCTTGCGCAGAAACGCCTGCACGGGCATCGACCACAAAGACAACCACATCGGCCTCAGCGACTGCTTGCTGAGTTTGTTTGGCCATTTCTTTGTAGATGCCATCATGGGCATCAGGCTCAAAGCCACCCGTATCAATGACGATGTATTCATAACGCCCCTGCCGTCCTTGCCCATAGTGGCGATCACGCGTCAGACCCGCAAAGTCAGCGACGATGGCATCGCGACTTTTGGTGAGTCGATTGAATAAAGTGGACTTCCCCACATTGGGGCGTCCGACCAAGGCCAGAACGGGTTTCAAATCTATCTTTCAGCTGGGTGTTATTCGGCTCTGAGGGCTTGCACCAAGCCACTCTGAGTCACGATCACCCAATTTTTACCAACACGCACAGGTGTCATTGCAATGCCAGATGCATCGACTTGAGTACGGCCAATGGTTTGGCCATTGCTGACATCGATCCAATGGGCCACGCCCAAACTGTCGCCTACAAGCAATTGGCCGGCAGCCCAATGAGGCGCAGTGAGCCCTCTAAATCGAAACGCTTCAGATTGCCAAGCGACTTGACCTGTGCTGCGTTGCCAAGCCACCAATTTACCGTCAGACTCAGCGCCAAAGAGCAGTAAGTCGGAACCACCTAGGCCGACATGTCCTTGTGCTGCACGCGTCCATAAGTTGCTGCCCTTGAGGGCATCGACGCAGGTGACAGAAGTTTGAAATGCCCTAGCGCAAATGACATTGTTAACACGGGATACACCCGCAACCAAGTCAACCAAACGCTCGACTTCGTTGGTGCCGCGCGAGGCGCCAATGCTAAGTTCGGACATCGCAACGCCGTTGGCAGGATTCATGGCCACCAAGCGACCAGAAATACCGACCATCAGCCTGTCTTGGAAAGAAGTCAGGATACCGGCTTGCCTTAAAACCAAGGGATCGCCAGCGCGTTGTTGGCTCCACAGCCTTTGACCAGAGGCCCCATCGAAGGCCATGACAGTTCGATCAGCCGTCAGAACAAAGACACGTCCACCGGCAACAAAAGGCGATGTAAAAGCAGATGCTGGCAACTTGACGCGCCAAAGAACTTTGGCATTTGAAATCGCAATTAATTCGTTGGCTTGAGAAATAACGGCAAAGCGCTCACCGTCACCCCCAATGCCGGCGGAAACAGGTGTGTTCAAAGCAAGACGCCATGATTCGGCACCCGTTTCGGCATCTAACAAAACAACAAGACCACTGCCCGTGACCAAGGCCAAACGACCTGCGGTTAAGTTGTGGCTTAAGGTGGCATTGGAAGTTGAGCTGATAGGGCCAATTTGGTGTGACCAGGATTTGCTGATGGTCAATTGTGATTTGAAGTCGGCAAGGGCTGAGGGTTTGGGCTTATTGGGGGTGCTTGAACAAGCGACCAAACCCACTAGCAAAACGCCAAGCGTTGCAAAGGACAGCCAAGTTATGCTTCTCGCCCTCATCCCAACAGAGACGGACTGAGGTTTCATTTCGAAGCACCTTTTGCAGCATCAGGGTCCTGTCCCAGTGCGTTTAGTTTGGCTGCAACCAAACGACGGTATTCGGCATTTTCTTCCAACTGACGCCATGCATCGCTGTAAGCCTTGATGGCCTCTTGCGGTTTGTTTTGCGCAGCAAAAATATCACCTTGAACGTCGGAAGCCAGTCCGGCAAATGCAGGATCAAAGGGTTTGGACAGCGTTTTCAAGGCCTCATCGTAGGCTTTTTGTTGCGCTTGCAAATTGGCCAAGCGCAAACGGGCCAATTGCGCACTGCCCTGATCGGATGCACTTTCGCTGGCCCACTGAAGGGCTGCTTTTGCAGCGTCGGGCTTGTCGGTCATTTGAAAAGATTTGGCAACCAGCAAGGCAGATTGAGCAGCAAATGTGGTGCTCGGGAAGCGCTCCTTCATATCGGTCCAAGCACGCTCGAGCTTGACCATGTCGCCAGATGCGACTGACTTTTCAAGCTCATCGAAGAGTGCCGATGCTTTGCCAGACTGCTGGCCTTGCCAATATTGATAGCCATTCCAGCCAGCGTAAGAGCCCATCACGACAATCAACAGCCAGGTGATGGCATTGCCGTATTTTTTCCAAAAGTGCTTGAGTTCATCAAGTTGCTCTTGTTCTTCTAGATCGAGATGTGATGCCATATTCAACTTTAAATTAAGAGGTGGATTGTAGGCTCTGGGCCCAGGTATCCAACTTTTCAAGAGATTCCGTCCTTTGGGCCCCGCCGCCATCTCGCAAGGACTTGACCGAAACGGTATTTTGAGCCAGCTCATCTGCACCAAAAATGAGGGCAAAAGCCGCACCACTGCTGTCGGCTTTTTTAAATTGAGTTTTCATGCTGCCTACGCCCTCGCCCGAGCCAGCGTGCATTTGAACATTGACACCCAAGGCTCGAAGCTGCCTAAGGTATTTCAAAACCAAGGGCAAACTGTTTGTATCAGGCACGATGGCATAAGCATGGGGCGTGGCATCGGGCAATTGCACACCCTGCTCTTCTAGCAAGGCCAAAACACGCTCAATTCCTAGAGCCCAACCCACAGCTGGCGCGGGCTTGCCTCCCACTTGCTCAATCAGGTAGTCGTAACGGCCGCCGCCACACACGGTGCCTTGAGAACCCAACTGATCGGTGATGAACTCGAACACAGTGAGGTTGTAATAGTCCATGCCCCGAACCAAGCGAGGATTCAAAGAATACTGAACACCATTGGCATCGAGAATTTGACGCAATGCATTGAAGTGGGCAAGCGAAGCTTCACCCAAAAAATTCATCAGCTGCGGGGCTGACTCAACCAAGTCTTTCAGGGCAGGATTTTTGGTGTCCAGAATTCGAAGTGGATTGGTATACAGACGACGCTTAGCATCCTCGTCTAAAACAGCTTGGTGTTTTTCAAAGTGCGTAATTAAAGCCGCACGGTGTGCCAATCTCTCTGGTGGTTGCCCCAAACTATTGAGCTCTAGTCGCACATTTTTCAGACCAATGGCTTGCCATAAATCATGCGCCAACAAAATAACTTCCGCGTCAATTTCGGGCCCCTGAAAACCCAAGACCTCTGCGCCAATTTGGTGGAATTGTCGATAGCGCCCACGCTGAGGACGCTCGTGCCTGAACATCGGGCCCATGTAATACAAACGCTTACCGCCCTCGTAAAGCATGTTGTGCTCAACCACAGCACGCACAACGCCCGCCGTGCTTTCAGGACGCAAGGTGAGCGCTTCACCATTTAAGCGATCTTCGAAGGAATACATTTCCTTCTCAACAATGTCGGTCACTTCGCCCAGGCCGCGAACAAAAAGTGCTGTGTGCTCGACGATGGGCGTTCGAATGTTTCGGTAGGCATATCGAGCCATTAAGTTTCGAACAATGCCTTCGAGCCACTCCCATTTGGCGGACTCACCGGGCAACACATCGTTCATGCCTTTGACGGCCGTGAGTTTTTTAAACGCGCTCACTTTGGAAGAAAGTTCTTTGGATGGAATATCAGACATAAAAAATTAAATGACAGCCTTAGAGCTGCCGCCAAAGCGTTTGTCGATGTATTGCTCGACCAGGTCTTGAAACTCTTTGGCAATGTTGTCGCCACGCAAGGTGAGTTTTTTCTCACCATCGATGAACACCGGCGCAGCCGGGGCTTCGCCAGTGCCAGGTAAACTGATGCCGATGTCGGCATGTTTGCTTTCACCAGGTCCATTGACGATGCAGCCCATGACGGCCAACTTCATGTGCTCGACACCCGGATAACGACTGCGCCAAACAGGCATTTGGGCGCGCAAGAAATCGTCAATTTGTTTGGCCAGTTCTTGGAAGGTGCTGCTGGTGGTGCGGCCACAACCTGGGCACGCAGTGACACTGGGTACAAAGATTCGCAAGCCCAAAGATTGCAAAATTTCTGAAGCAATGACCACTTCTTGGGTTCGTGCCTCGCCGGGCTGTGGCGTGAGTGAGACGCGAATGGTGTCTCCGATACCCTCTTGAAGCAAGATGGCCAAGGCTGTGCTAGAAGCAACGGTGCCCTTGGTGCCCATGCCTGCCTCTGTCAGACCCAAGTGCAAAGGATAGTCCGTGCGTCGACCCAATTCGCGGTAGACAGCGATCAAATCTTGGACGCCAGAGACCTTGCAAGACAGCATGATTTGTGCACGTGCCATGCCCATCTCGTGCGCCCTGTCGGCAGAAGTGATGGCCGACGTAATGAGGGCCTCGTACATCACTTGTCTAGATTCCCAAGGTACTTTTCTCTGGCTGTTTTGATCCATCAATTCAGCCAGCAACTCTTGGTCTAGGCTACCCCAATTGACACCAATGCGGACAGGTTTGTTCCAACGCATGGCAGCTTCAATCATTTGCCCGAATTGCAGATCGTGTTTATCGCCTTTGCCAACATTGCCGGGATTGATTCGGTATTTGGAAAGCGCTTCGGCACAAGCTGGATGATCGCTTAGCAATCGGTGTCCGTTGTAATGAAAGTCACCAATCAGGGGCACATCAATGCCCATTTTGTCAAGCTGATCTCGGATGTGGGGGACGGCCTCTGCAGCCTCTGGTGTGTTGACAGTGATCCTCACCAATTCCGAACCCGCCAGGGCCAATTCTTTGACCTGAATGGCTGTTCCGATGACATCAACGGTATCGGTGTTGGTCATGGACTGAACACGAACGGGCGCTTGCCCCCCCACCGTGACAATGCGTTGGCCCCATACAACTTGAGATTGAAGGCTGCGCCTTTGAAGAGGAACCGCTGCAGGAATGGCCTCGGCCATGGTCTTAGGAATGACAATAGGTTGCATCATTTTTTGACCTCTAGTGTTGGAGGATTTGAGTCGTTGGAGGTGTTGCGACGATTGGCTTCAGGGGTCGAACTGTCAAACACCAGGGCCTTCGGAAGATCGACTTGCGGTGCATCAGGGGCTGCCTGTTGTTGAACCGGCGGCATGGTGGGAACGACTTCTGACAGCTCAGGTTTTGTATTTGGATTGTAAACAGTGAGGTGCAAATCGGCGGAGTAAGCCCAAGCCAAAATGCAAATGACCGCAATCAAGATCCAAAGCTTGCGCCCTTTCGGATCGGTGCCGATGGGTTGATCCATTCGTCGCCGTCTATTGGAGGATTTGTTGTCGGATTCAATGAGCTGCAAGGGCTTTAAGCCATTGGTCATTTGGGGCATCAGTGCCAAAACGGGCGCGGAATCAATTTTCAAAAAACGACAAACTTTGGCAGCCAGTGCACGTGCAAAAACCGGCTCAGGCAAATGCTGAAACTGATCTGCCTCTAGGGCTTCCAGTTGTTTGATACTGACTTTGAGGTTCACAGACAATACGCCCAAATGCACGCCCGCTTTTTCACGAGCAGACCGCATGATGCCTCCGGGAGAAGGGGGCATCGAAGCCTCATCAAGGGTTTCAGTCATGAGTGGCGAGCTCCTGGTAAGCGCGCCATTGCGCTGAATTTGAAAAATGAAGTCCTAACATCTTGCCCCAATGGTTCTTTTTAGCTGCTTGATTCTGTCGCTCTGCAAGCTGCAAAGCGAGCCACACCGATTGTGCACTCACAGAGGGAGAATCATTCAAAAATTCAAGAATTTTCTCAGCTTCTAAGTACTTTCCCAACTGAATTTTGAGATCTACCAGTTCAAGCGCGTCAGAAATCAAGCCTGGCTGTTGGGCGAAGGCATCTGACATCCTTTCGTTGGCGGCCTCAAATTGCTTATTTCGCCTGAGACATTGACCCCAAATCCAGTTCGTTTTGACCTGCAAAGGGCCCATGGAAAGGCCCAATGCCCGCTTGAATTTTTCAAATGCCCCATCAAAATGGTCATTTTGGCAATCAAAAATTCCCCATTGAAGGGCAACTTGAGGATCTTGCGGTGCTGCAGCCATGGCCTGTTGAAAGTATTTTTGAGACAAATCCGCATTGTTTTGTTGTTGAAAAAGGAGGGCTTTGAGCACCAATGCAGGTGCATGATGAGGCGTCAAAATCAATGCGTGATCGACCTCCTCCAATGCAAAGACAAACATGCCTGCTTGAAAATAGGCAGAAGCCAAGGCCGTTCTGGCCTGTGCACGCGTTAAGGCCTGAGACGACTCGGAGGCCTTGGGAAACCATGCGCCGGCCAGCGGCAAATGAAAGATGATTGAAACAAAAAGTAAGCCCATCAGAAGCCTTGCCCCCAAATTAGGGGCAAGTGCAGCGGGTCTTGGCATCAGACTTGAGGCGTTTGGGTAATGGAGGCGGAATCGTGCCACTGAATGGGCACTGCACGTTGTTGTGCAATTCGATCGGCAACGCCCGTGCGGTCTTTAACGTCACCCGCCAGTTGTCCGCAGGCAGCATCAATGTCATTTCCCCGGGTTTTACGGACGGTGGTCACAAACCCAGCGTCTAAAAGGACCGCTGCAAATTGTTGAACTGTTGCATCATCGGATCTCAACAAGCCAGACTCTTTGAATGGGTTGAAGGGAATGAGATTGAATTTGCAACGAAGCCCCTGGCTGGCATGGCGGCGAATGAGTTGAACCAACTCTTTGGCATGCGTCATTTGATCGTTCACTCCTTGAAGCATGCAATATTCGAAGGTGATGAAATCGCGGGGTGCTTTTTCCAAATAGCGCGTGCATTCAGAAAGCAATTCATCCAAAGGGTACTTTCGATTCAAAGGCACTAAGTTGTCGCGCAATGCATCGTTGGGGGCATGTAAGGAAACCGCCAATGCGACTGGGCAATCGGCTGATAAACGGGTCATCATAGGCACCACACCCGACGTAGAAACTGTAACCCGTCGGCGCGACAGACCATAGCCGTGATCGTCTAGCATGGCTTTTAAAGAAGGAACCAAAGCGCTGTAATTTTGCAGCGGCTCGCCCATGCCCATCATGACCACATTGGAGATCACGCGGTCAGTTTGATTCAAATGACGGCGTAAAAAATGCTCAGCAAACCAGAGCTGAGACAAAATTTCGGCAGTATTTAAGTTGCGACTGAAGCCTTGGTGCCCCGTAGAGCAAAAGCGACATCCCACAGCGCAACCGGCTTGGGAGGAAACGCACAAAGTACCGCGATCGTCTTCAGGAATAAAGACGGCTTCAACAGCATCGCCTGCGCCAACATCGAACAACCATTTGATCGTGCCGTCTTTTGAGAATTGTTGGGACAGGATAGGCAAAGCCGCAACGTGGGCATGCACTTTTAATTTCTCGCGCAATGATTTGGCAAGGTCTGACATGTCATCAAAGCTGGACATCCCGCGCTGATGAATCCAGCGAAAAAGCTGGGTGGCGCGATAACGTTTTTCGCCCAAACCTTCACAAAAAACAGCCAAGCCCTCTAGGTCGAAATCAAGAAGGTTGGCCGTCATGGCGGATGAAAGAAAGTTCTTGTCCGCGAGTTAATTGCAAAAGCGAATTAGCAGGGATTAACGTGAATAAACGTTCATGCCCGCGAAAAAGAAGCTGATTTCAACAGCAGCTGTTTCTGCAGCGTCAGAACCGTGAACCGCGTTGGCGTCAATGCTTTCTGCGAAATCAGCGCGAATGGTGCCAGGCGCTGCTTTCTTTGGATCGGTTGCACCCATCAAATCGCGGTTTTTCAAAATAGCGCCTTCGCCCTCAAGGGCTTGGATCATGACGGGGCCAGAAATCATGAAATCAACCAGGTCTTTGAAGAAAGGACGCTCTTTGTGAACAGCGTAAAAAGCCTCAGCTTCGCCGCGTGACAGGTGCGCCAACTTGGCTGCAACCACTTTGAGGCCAGCAGCTTCAAAACGAGCATAGATTTGACCGATGACGTTTTTTGCAACCGCGTCAGGTTTGATGATGGAAAGAGTGCGTTCGATAGCCATGGAGAAATTCCTAAATATTTTTTAATAATGCCAACCATTTTAACCTGAGTTAAGGGTTTCCCCATGGTGCAAAAGGAATTGCAAGCCCTTGAAAGGCATGAGCCAATTGAGCCAATTTAGCGACTTCTGCCGCCATTTCGGCGGGGACCGCCCGATTTACCGCCGGGACCTTGCTCTTTGCGCTGTCGACTGAAACTGTCGGCCCCAATGTAGCCCACAGAAGTTTTCAGAGGGTCGGGCTGGTTGCTGGCAGCTTTGTCGGTACGCTGTAGTGATGGGCCAGGTCCAGCTTTTTTGGCGCCAAAGGCCCTGTTTCTGGGATTGCGGGGATTTTGATTTCTAGGATCTTGCGTTCTCTGTACGCCAACAATTCCGGGGTCATCACGGTTTTCAGCAGCCTGGGCTTTGTTGGCCGCATGTGTGAGGGCTCGAATGTCGGCTTCGTCCAATTCCATGTAGGTACTGCGGCGCAATCCATGTGGCAAGACCATGGCGCCATAGCGAATGCGAATGAGGCGGCTAACCGCATGGCCCACAGCTTCCATCATGCGGCGCACTTCGCGATTGCGGCCCTCTGAAATGGTCACGCGGTACCAACAGTTTGAGCCCTCGCCACCGCCATTTTCAATCGAACCAAATTGGGCCATGCCATCTTCAAGCATGACGCCGTCCAATAACTTCTGCTTTTCTTCATTGCTCAGCGCACCCAAAACACGAACCGCGTATTCACGCTCTAGCCCAAATCGAGGATGCATCAATCGATTGGCCAATTCACCTGAACTGGTAAACAGCAGCAAGCCCTCAGTGTTGAGATCTAGGCGGCCAACAGACTGCCATTTGCCATGTTGTAAACGGGGTAGTTTGCGAAAAACAGTGGGCCTGTTTTTAGGATCGTCATGGCTGACAATTTCACCTGCAGGCTTGTGATAAGCAATGACACGAGGCGGCGGCGGGTCGATTCGAATTCGAAGAGGCCTTCCGTTCACCTTGACTTGATCTCCATACTGAATTCGTTGACCAATGTGGGCAGGCTCGTTATTGACCGAGATGCGCCCTTCCAAAATGAGCTGCTCCATTTCCAAACGGGAGCCTAAGCCCGCTTGCGCTAAGACTTTGTGAAGCTTGGGGGATTCAGCTTGGGGTGGCAAAACGCGCTTGGTCAGAAGTGGCGAAATGGTGCCTTCAGCTTCTTGGTCGAACTCTCCAGAAACGACGTCCTCGATGGCAATCGGCCGCAAAGGATCTTGAGACGGCGTCTCGGGTGTCTCAATCATGGTGCTGGCCTTTCGCCGCGTCTGGCATTTCTTGCGCAATGTTTGACAAGTCTTCGGCCTCTGTCGTGTCAGCTGCTACGATGGCATCCTCTAGAGAAAGTGAGGCTTGCGATGCATCCGCTTCAGGGGGATTCAAGCTGGCTAGAACGTCGGCTTGACCCTCTACACTGCTCAGTAAAGGCAGTTGGTCAAGGGAAGACAAACCCAAATCATCGAGGAAGTGGCGGGTGGTGGCATACAAACCAGGACGGCCGACAGACTCGCGATGTCCAATGACTTCAACCCAGCCCCTGTCTTCCAACTGTTTGATGATTTGCGTGTTGATGGTGACACCTCGAATGTCTTCCATATCGCCACGTGTGACGGGTTGCCGATACGCAATGATGGCCAAAGTTTCCATGACAGCACGGGTGTACTTGGGGGGCTTTTCTGGGTTCAGCTTGTCCAAATAGACCCGCAGTTCAGGACGGCTTTGAAACCGCCAACCTGTGGCAACGGAGACCAACTCCAGGCCGCGTTCGGCCCAATCTAATTGCAACTCTTCTAGGAGTGCCTTAAGTGTGTCAGCGCCTAAAGCGTCATCGAACAAAACACGCATGTCACGCACAGTGACGGGCTGAGTTGAACAAAGTAACGCTGTTTCAAGGACACGCTTGGCTTGCGCCGTGTTCATGGTGTCAATCTTCCGGGATAAATGCGCTTGTAGCGCGAATCAAGGTGCACGCACCGACTTAAAACATCAAGTTGGCGGGGGATGGAACCCACCTGCGCACCCCATTAAGGGGATTAAGGCCAATCTTTCGATCGGTCAAGCCTGAGAAACAGGTTTTTCATTGTAACTGAGGGACCAAGCTTGAAGCAAACTCTGAATATCTGCTGGCAGTGGCGACTGAAATGCTAAGGGCTGGCCCGATACAGGGTGGTCAAATGACAGCAGGTCGGCATGCAAGGCCTGCCTTGGCATGAGGGGGTGCGAAGAGCCCCCATAAGTTGAATCCCCCACCAAAGGTAATTTGAGGGCGGCCATGTGAACTCGGATTTGGTGCGTTCGCCCCGTCTCTAAAATGCAACGCACAAGGCTGCCTTGTTCAGTTTGTGACATGACACGAAAGTGAGTTTTGGCTGTTTTCCCAGAATTTTTGGCTAAATCAACCACTGCCATTCGCAAGCGATTGGCTGGGTCTCGGCCAATAGGCAACTCAACTGTCTTTTGCGTATTACCCGTCCAAGCTTGATCACTCATGGCGACGTACTGTCGATTGATTTCTCGGGCTGCCATTTTTTGTACCAAAGCATCCATGGCGAGGCGCGTTCTGGCAACCACCATCAAGCCACTGGTTTCTTTGTCCAAGCGATGAACGATGCCGGCCCTGGGCAATTCCATGAGGGCAGGATCTAAACCCAAAAGACCGTTCATCAAGGTACCCGACCAATTTCCTGGTGCGGGGTGTACAACCAAGCCAGCAGGTTTATCGATCACCCTGAGATCGGCGTCTTCATAGACCACATCCAGAGCCATAGATTCTGCCTTGAATGCTTGCGATTGAGGCGTGGCACGCAACTCAATTTGCCATCGCTCACCGGCTTTGACCTTGAAAGCCGACTTCAGCTGAGCCAAGCCAGCGCGGCTCACGGCGCCGTCTTCCAACAACTGCTGTAAGTAACTTCTTGAAAACTCGGGTACGCCGGCCACCAGCATGCGATCTAAGCGTTGGCCATGTAACTCTGCAGGTACAAGCAGTTCACGGACCTCTGAGATCTTGGCCGTGACAGCTGAATCCAAAGAGGTTTCATCTTGAAACTCATCCACGTCGTCTAACTCTGGTGGGCTCGATATAATCAATTTGGTTTATTTCCAAGGTTGCCAGATGTTAAACATCAGATTATCGGTGCTTGCGCTAACGCTTGTCGGTTTGACCGTCACTGTTTTGTCAGGTTGCTCCAGCATGTCTGCAGATCCTACAGCAGCCTGGGCGCCAGAAAAAATTTACAAAGAAGCTCGCGATGAATCAAGTGCGGGTGCCTGGGACCGTGCGGCCATGCTGTTCGAAAAGCTAGAGGGACGGGCTGCTGGTACACCATTGGCACAACAGGCCCAAATCGAAAAAGCCTATGCGCAATATCGCGCCACAGAAAAAATTCAAGCCATTGCCACCCTTGACCGCTTCCTCAAACTTCATCCCGCCAGCCCCGCTGTGGATTACGCGCTTTACTTAAAAGGCCTGGTCAATTTCAACGACAACTTGGGCTTGTTCTCATTCATCACGAGGCAAGACTTGTCCGAGCGAGACCAAAAAGCCGCCAAGGACTCTTTTGAATCTTTCAAAGAGCTGATCACTCGTTTTCCCGACTCCAAATACTCGCCAGATGCACGCCAACGAATGACCTACATTGTCAACTCTTTGGCAGCTTATGAAGTTCACGTGGCACGTTTTTATTACAGCAAAGGTGCCTATGTTGCGGCTGCCAATCGCGCTCAATTGGCCATCACTGACTACCCCAGCGTACCCGCCATCAAAGAGGCTCTGGAGATTCTGGCCAAGTCCTATGGGGCATTGGGAATGGAAGAATTAAGGGCAGACACGCTTCGCGTTTTAGAGACGAATTTTCCCAAATCCATGACACCCCCCAGCAGCAAAACTACTGCGTGGTGGAAGTTTTGGTAAGCCTTCCTAAGGCCTCCTCAAATTCAACTTCAGTGTGAAGTCTGCGCATGGGCGGCAGACAAGCCAACAAACGCCGTCCGTAGGCCATGCCAGTCAGGCGTGGATCGCATACAACCAAAACACCTTGATCGGTTTCGCTTCGAATCAGGCGTCCTGCTCCCTGCTTCAGGGCCACTGCAGCTTCTGGTACGCTGTAGTCTGAGAAAGAGCTCTTGCCAGACAACTCCAATCGTTGCGAGCGAGCTTCTACCAAAGGATCGTTTGGCGGAGGGAAAGGCAACTTGTCAATGACGACCAATTGAAGCGCATCGCCAGGAACATCAAAGCCTTCCCAAAAAGAAGCAGAAGCTACCAACACGCACCCCAAACCGCCTTCGCTAGAGCCCACTCGAAAACGTTCCATGAGTCTGCGCTTGGGGCCTTGCCCTTGAACCAAAACTTCTAACTCGCCTGTTTGACCCAAGGCAGCCGTCAGGGCTTCACCAATGTTTCGCATGGCATTCAGGGTGGTGGTCAACACCAAGGTCCTGCCGCCCAAATTCCGCGCGTGTTTTTCAACCCAAGTCGACACCGTACGCGTATGAGTCATGTCGCTGGGTTTGGGCATGCCCGGCGGAACATAGATGGCGGCCATGTTGGCATAGTCAAAGGGACTTGCAACTCTTAACTTGCGCGCTTCACTTAAGCCACAAGGCTCGGTGAACCAGCGCATTTGATCATCCTCGCCCAGCGTTGCAGAAGTAAAAATCCAGGTTTTTTGCGGGCTGGTCTTTGGCTCTTGAGGTGCCAGATCTTGCAACATGTGTGTGTGCACAGCATTGGAAATATCTAAAGGTGACTCCACCAAACGCATTTGCGCACCCACCTCTGCCCACCGCACAGAGCCTTGTGCACAGGGTTCTTGAAAGTCTTGAATCAAGCGCAATTGCAAGGACACGCGCTCGTACAAGCGCACAAAGTCAGGCGCCATTTCACTCACTGTCTCTAGCGCTGCTTGAGCGCCTTGAAGTGCGACCTGTAATTGCGCCATGGCCAGTAACCATTCTGAGGTTTCAATGCCATCTGGAATGGGGTCAATCCAACGCAGGCGTGAACCTGATTTGGCATGTTGAGCCGTCAATCGCAAATCACGGGTTGATTTTTCCATCACACTGCAAATCAAGGTCCAATCAACCAAGCCTCTGGCCATTTGCACACCTGCACCTAAGATGTCTCGCGTGAGTTCTAAGAGTTGGCTGGTACTCAGATGCCGACCTAAAAAATGAATGCCAATTTCATTCAATTGATGCGCTTCGTCAAACACAACAGTTTGCACCGAGGGCAGCAGTTCGGCCATGCCCGTTTCGCGAACATTGAGATCTGCAAAAAACAAATGGTGATTGATGACAACCACATCGGCAGACATGGCCTCTTTGCGTGCCAAATTGACATGGCAAGATTTGAAGTTGGGGCAAGGAGACCCAAGGCAATTGTCACGCGTAGATGTCACCAAGGGAATAACGGGTGATCTGTCGTCCAAGCCCGACAGTTCAGAGAGGTCACCGGTTCGAGTAGATTGCGACCATGTTTCAATTTTGCTCAAGGCATGCATGTGAATACGCAACGAAGCATCATGGTTCTGTCTGGCTTGAGACAAACGCAAGGTGCATAAATAGCTGCTACGTCCTTTGAGCAGCGCCACACGGACAGGCAACTTCAAAGCATCGATGAGTTTGGGAATATCTCTTGAAAACAGTTGGTCTTGAAGCGCCTTGGTCGCCGTAGACACCAAAGCGCGCTGGCCGCTTAACAACACAGGCACAAGGTAGGCGTAGGTTTTACCCACACCGGTTCCGGCCTCCACCACCAATTCACCGCCACTTAAAATGGTTTCTGCAACGGCCATGGCCATGTCTGTTTGCCCGGCTCGAGATTTAAACTGAGGTGTTGCTTGCGCAATGACGCCATCTTCTGTGAAAGTGGCAGCGACTGCTTGAAGAAAAGCGCTCAAGGCAGTGCCTTGTCTTTGGACGTCTCTTGGGTTTTGCCCGAAATTCGTTGTTGACGCTCTAACTCTTTGAGAACACGCTGGCGAGCATTCAAAGCCATCTCAAGTTGATCCAAGGGCGCTAGAGCTTGGTACTTTTGTTGCTTGGCTTTGAACAAACAATCGTTGACCGCAAACTGCTTCCAACACACCTTAGATGCTGTTTGAAATTGATTCAAGATGACTTTTTTTTCCTCTGCCAAGGCACTTCGCTGTTCTGCAATAGCCTGTGTTTCAGGCAACTGCAATGCATGATCAGATTGCGCCATGGCAAGCGAGCAGGTGCAAGCCAAAAAAAGAAACAGGACAGCTTTGTTGCAAGAAACCATGCTTGAGTTAGGTAATTTGAGTATCCACGGTGCGATGCTCTAGAGCCAAGAATTCTGACGACTGCATTTCGTGCAGACGGGAGATGGTTCTGGGAAACTCATGCGCAAGAGGACCTTTCGTGTAAAGCGCCTCGGGTTGAACCTCGGCCGATAGAATCAATTTAACACGCCTGTCGTAAAGAACGTCAATGAGCCAAGTAAAACGCCTTGCTTCTGATGCCATACTCAGCGGCATCATGGGCACATTGCTGAGCAGCACCGTGTGAAACTGAGTGGCAATTTCCAAGTAATCATTTTGTGAGCGCGGCCCGCCACAAAGGGTTCTGAAGTCAAACCACACCACGCCCCCTGCCCGTCTTTTTGAAACAATTTCTCGGGCTTCAATGTGCAAAACAGGATCTTCATCTTGGCTGCTGACAAGCCTGTTGAAAGCATCTGTCATGGCATTGTCGGCTTCTTCACCTAAGGGGCAATGGTAGAGCTTGACCATTTCTAAGGTGCGACGGCGATAGTCCGTGCCGTTGTCGACATTCAACACCTCCATGCGCTGATTGAGCAATGCAATGGCGGGCAGCAAACGGTCACGGTGCAAACCATCTGGGTACAAGTTGTCGGGCTTGAAGTTGGAAGTGGTGACGAAACTCACGCCATTTTCAAACAAAGACACCAACAAACGGTGCAAGATCATGGCATCGGTAATATCGGCCACATGAAACTCGTCAAAGCAAATGAGTTGATAGCGCTTGGCCATCCGCCGTCCCAACGCTTGCAAAGGGTTGACGGTGCCTTGCATCAAAGCCATCTCACGGTGAACTTCTCGCATGAATTCATGGAAGTGCAAACGCGTTTTGTCCTTCACAGGCACCGCGTTGTAAAAACAGTCCATCAAAAAACTCTTGCCACGACCTACACCACCAAACATGTAAACACCACGCGGTAAGACCGGTTTCTTTTTCAAAAACCGAAAGGGGCTACTGATACTTTCTTGGTAAGCAGCCCATTCTTGCGCGCAGCGTTCTAGGGCCTCGACTGCTCTGAGTTGCGCAGGATCAGCCTCATAGCCTCGGCTTAGAAGTTCTTGGTCGTAGGCTAATCTAACGGACATGGATCGTATGCTCTTGAAAAATACTGAGAACAAAGGTTCTTTGAAATGAGAAAACCCGGGACGGGCCCGGGCTTCGTAGTTTAACGAGACTTCAAAAACTTAGAAGTTCAAGGTCCGTTTGTCCACTGCCAAGGCAGCTTCTTTGGTGGCTTCGCTGAGCGACGGGTGTGCATGGCAGATGCGCGCAATGTCCTCTGCGCTGGCGCGAAATTCCATGGCCACAACGGCTTCAGCAATGAGCTCGCTGGCCATAGGGCCTACGATGTGAACACCCAAAATTTCGTCAGTGGTGGCATCGGCTAAGAACTTCACCATGCCCGTCGTATCACCTAAGGCACGGGCACGGCCATTGGCCAAGAACGGAAAGGTGCCCGCTTTGTAAGCCACGCCGTCAGCCTTAAGCTGCTGCTCAGTGCGGCCCACCCAAGCAATTTCGGGGCTGGTGTAAATCACCCAAGGCACCGTATTGAAATTCACATGGCCGTGCTGGCCAGCAATGCGCTCAGCCACGGCAACGCCCTCTTCTTCGGCTTTGTGCGCCAACATGGGTCCACGCACCACGTCGCCCACAGCCCAAACGCCTGGCAAGTTGGTTTTGCATTCAGCATCAACCACGATGGCGCCGCGCTCGTCTAAATGCAAGCCTACTGCCTCTGCGTTCAAGCCAATGGTGTTTGGCACTCGGCCAATGGACACAATGAGTTTGTCTGCATCAATGCTCAGGGCTTCACCCTTGGCATTGGTGTAGGCCACTTTGACGCCTTTTTTGCCATTTTGAATCTCGCCGACTTTGACGCCGAGTTCAATTTTCAAACCTTGTTTGTCAAAAGCTTTTTTGGCTTCCTTGGCAATTTGCTCGTCTACGAGGCCCAAGAAAGTGGTCAAGCCTTCGAGGATGGTGACATCGGAGCCCAGACGGCGCCAGACAGATCCCATTTCCAATCCAATAACACCAGAGCCAATCAGCACCAGCTTTTTAGGCACTGCACCCACATTCAAAGCGCCGTCGTTGGACAACACATTGACTTCGTCAAAAGGTGTGCCGGGCAATGAACGTGCATTGGAGCCTGTGGCCACAATGATGTTCTTACCAAGCAATGTTTCATTGGCAGTACCTGTGACGGTGACTTCGTAGCCACCGTCAACGGCTTTGCTAAATGCAGCGCGACCATGAAAGAAAGACACTTTGTTCTTTTTGAACAAGTACAAAACGCCATCGTTGTTTTGCTTCACCACATTGTCTTTGCGGGCAATCATCTTGGCCACATCCATGCTCACACCTTTCATCTCGATGCCGTGGTCGGCAAAGTGATGGTTGGCTTGATCGAAGTGCTCAGAAGACTGCAACAAAGCTTTGGAAGGGATGCACCCGACGTTGGTGCAAGTGCCGCCAAGGGCTGGGCCGCCCGTCGCGTTTTTCCATTCGTCGACACACGCTACTTGGAATCCCAGTTGCGCTGCGCGAATGGCGGCAATGTAACCACCTGGGCCGCCACCAATGACGACCACATCAAATTGTTTGCTCATGCTTTTTTCCTAAGGCTTAGATGTCAAACAACAAGCGTGATGGGTCTTCTAACGCTTCTTTCATGGCCACCAAGCCCAAGACAGCTTCACGACCATCAATGATGCGGTGATCGTAAGACATGGCGAAATAGTTCATGGGGCGAACCACCACTTGACCGTTTTCAACCATGGCGCGGTCTTTGGTAGCGTGCACACCCAAGATGGCAGACTGAGGTGGGTTGATGATGGGGGTGGACATCATGGAGCCGAAGGTACCGCCGTTGGAGATGGAGAACGTACCGCCGGTCATGTCTTCAATGCCCAACTTGCCGTCTTTGGCTTTGGCGCCAAATTCAGCGATCTTTTTCTCGATGTCGGCAAAGCTCATTTGATCGGCATTGCGCAAAATAGGCACCACCAAACCACGGGGAGAGCCCACGGCAATACCGATGTCAAAGTAACCGTGATAAACGATGTCGCTGCCATCAACGGATGCATTCAACACGGGGTATTTCTTCAAAGCGTGCACGGCAGCTTTCACGAAGAAGCTCATGAAGCCCAATTTAATGCCGTGCTCTTTTTCGAACTTGTCTTGGAAGCGCTTGCGCATGTCCATGACAGGGGCCATGTTGACTTCGTTGAAGGTGGTCAAAATGGCATTGGTTGCTTGCGATTGCAACAAACGCTCGGCCACCCGCGCACGCAGTCGAGTCATGGGTACACGTTGCTCAGGACGCTGACCCAAATTCACTGCAGGTGCAGCCACTTGAGGCAATGAACTTGTGGGTACACCCGTTGGAATAGAAACTTGGGGTGCAGGCTTGGCGCCACCGGCCACAGCTGACAACACATCCCCTTTGGTGACACGTCCGTCTTTGCCTGAACCCGCTACAGAACCAGCAGACAAATTGTTGTCGGCCATGATCTTGGCAGCAGAAGGCATCGCTACACCCGCCATGCTATTGCTTTGTGAAGTGGGTGCTGCTACAGCGCTAGCTGCAGGGGCTGGTGCCACTGCTGCTGAAGCAGCCACTTTGCCATCGGTGTCAATGCGAGCAATCAGTTGCTCGGCAAGCACCATCGCACCGTCACCGACCAAGATTTCTGACAAAACACCTGCTGAAGGTGCGGGCACTTCCAGCACCACTTTGTCAGTCTCAATTTCGATCAAGATTTCGTCTGCTGCAACACTGTCGCCAACTTTCTTTTTCCAAGTCAACATGGTGGCTTCTGCCACCGACTCAGACAGCTGTGGAACTTTAACTTCTGCGATAGCCATTTCGATTCTTTCTTAATTGGTCCAATTTTTTTGTGGCGTCTGTTATTTAGACAACACAAAACCTTTGATCTTGCCGAATGCGCCATCCACCAGTGCTTTTTGTTGCTCTTGGTGAAGGTGTGAATAACCCACAGCAGGCGACGCGGAAGCTGCTCGGCCGGAATACCCCAAGCGCTGACCTTCGGTCATGTTCTCGTGAATGTAATGCTGCACAAAGAACCAAGCGCCTTGGTTTTGTGGCTCGTCTTGCGTCCAAACCAACTCGGTAGCGTTCGGGTACTTTTTCAACTCAGTTGCAAAAGCTTTGTGCGGGAACGGGTACAACTGTTCGGCACGCAAAATGGCCGTGTCGTCAGCACCCAGTTCTTCACGCTTTTTAACCAAGTCGTAGTAAACCTTGCCGGAACAAATCAAAACGCGTTTGACTTTGTCACCCTTCAGTGCTTTGTTTTCTGGGATGACCGTTTGGAAGCCACCTTTGGTGAACTCTGACAAAGGTGATGTGGCGTCTTTGTTGCGCAGCAAAGATTTCGGTGTGAAGATGATCAAGGGCTTGCGTAAATTGCGAATCATTTGACGACGCAACACGTGGAAGATTTGACTGGCCGTGGTGGGCTGGACAATTTGCATGTTGGTGTCAGCCGCCAGCTGCATGAAACGCTCCAAGCGCGCTGAGCTATGCTCTGGGCCTTGACCTTCATAGCCGTGAGGCAACATGAGCGTCAGGCCGTTCACACGGCCCCACTTCACTTCGCCGGAGGCAATGAACTGGTCAATCACAACTTGGGCACCGTTGGCAAAGTCGCCGAACTGAGCTTCCCAAATGACCAAAGTGTTGGGATCGTTGGAAGCGTAGCCGTACTCAAAGCCAAGCACAGCCTCTTCAGACAAGATGGAGTCGATGACCACAAAAGGCGCTTGATTTTCAGCAACGTTTTGCAAAGGCACGTAAGTACCAATGTCCCACTTCTCGCGATTTTGATCGTGAATGACAGCGTGTCGGTGTGTGAAGGTGCCACGGCCGCAATCTTCACCCGACAAGCGCACGGGATAACCGCTGGCCACCAAGGAAGCAAAAGCCATGTGCTCGCCCATGCCCCAATCGACGGGCATGTCGCCACGGCCCATAGCTGCACGGTTGTCGTAAACGTTTTTCACCAACTGATGCGGTGTCACACTGCTTGGCAAGGTGGTGATTTTTTCGGCAATGCGTTTCCACTCAGCCAATGGCAAGGCAGTGCTAACTGCATCAGTCCATTTTTGGTTCAAGAATGGCGCCCAGTCCACAGAGAACTGAGTTTTGAAGTTGGTCAAAACAGGATCGCTGTCAGTGTGCTTGCCTGCGTCCAATGCGGCGCGGCAAGCCTTCACCATGTCGTCACCCAAGGTGTCGCCCAAGCCTTGTGCGGCCAAACGATCGGCGAACAACTTGCGAGTGCCAGGATGTGCGCCGATTTTCTTGTACATCAAGGGCTGTGTCAGGCTAGGTGTGTCTTGCTCGTTGTGTCCCAATTTGCGGAAGCAAATGATGTCAAGAACCACATCCTTGTTGAAGGTCATGCGGTACTCGAGCGCAATTTGCATGGCCAACACCGCTGTTTCTGGATCGTCTGCGTTGACGTGCAACACAGGCGCTTCCACCATCTTGACGATGTCGGTGCAATACACCGTAGAACCCATGTCGCGAGGGTCTGATGTGGTGAAACCAATTTGGTTGTTGATGATGATGTGAACGGTACCGCCTGTGGAATAACCACGGGTTTGTGCCAAGGCCAATGTTTCTTGGTTGACACCTTGACCCGCAAAAGCTGCATCGCCGTGAACCAGCACTGGCAACACTTGTTTACCCTTGGGATCGGCTCGTCGGTCCATGCGTGCGCGCACAGAGCCTTCGACCACTGGGTTGACAATTTCAAGGTGCGATGGATTGAAGGCTAACGACAAGTGAACAGGACCACCGCGCGTGCTGATGTCAGAGCTGAAGCCTTGGTGGTACTTCACGTCGCCGGCAGGCAAATCTTCTGGCGCAGTGTGGTCAAACTCAGCGAACAAGTCTTTGGGCAATTTGCCCATGGTATTGACCAGCACATTCAAGCGGCCGCGGTGGGCCATGCCAATCACAATTTCTTGCACGCCTTTTTCACCCGCAGCTTGGATGAGCTCGTCAATGGCTGCAATGAAGGTTTCGCCACCTTCCAAGGAGAAACGTTTTTGACCGACATATTTGGTGTGAAGAAAACGCTCTAAACCTTCGGCCGCAGTCAAGCGATCGAGGATGTGTTTTTTCTGCTCGGCATTGAAATTGGGTTTGCTGCGAATGCTTTCCAATTTTTGTTGCCACCAACGCTTTTCAGTTTGGTCAGTGGTGTACATGAATTCGGCGCCCAATGTGCCGCAGTAGGTTGCGCGCAATGCATTGAGCAATTCGCGCAAGGGCATGGCGTTTTTACCGAAGAAGGTGTTGCTGGTGTCGAACACAGTTTCTTGGTCGGAATCGGTGAAACCATAAAACGCTGGATCGAGTTCAGGTATGTTGGGGCGCTCAGTGCGCTTCAATGGGTCAAGATCGGCCCAGCGCTGGCCTACATTTCGGTAAGCCGCAATAAGTTGTTGTGCAGCCGTACGCTTGCGACCCATTTCGGCATCGGCGCTGGCCATGACGACTTTGGTACCACCTTGCTTTGCGCGTTCGGCAAAAGCATTGATGACTGGTAAGTGGGGAACGTCTTTGGCAGATGAGCCATCAACAGCAGGGACATGTTGCAAGGCGTCGAAGTATTCGCGCCAACTGTCGGGAACGCTGCCTGGATTGGTCAGGTAGTTCTCGTACATTTCCTCGACGTAGGGCGCATTGCCTCCGAAGAGATAGGTGTTGCCTTGGTAGGCGGTGTAGACGGATTTTGTCTCACTCATTTTTCGCTGACCTTCGTTCCCCTTCAGGGAACATTAGTTGGTTGATTTACCTTCCGCGACACGGCTGAACCGGTTGGCGGATGCGACTGAGGCATGGGGAAGGGCCTTAGTAACTTGCGCATTATCCCATTGATTTGCATCACATCAGCTGTTTTATTCAACAAAAACGGGATGAATTCAGATCCATCCCGTCAGTCATAAGTCAGTTGTATGACAGATCAGGGACTTGCAGATTTAACCAAATCTGAAATTTGAAGCAATGCCGCGGGGTCGTCCATCGTGGTTAAGTCGCCAGGATCTCGCCCTTCACAAACCGCTTGAATAGCACGGCGCAGCAATTTGCCACTTCGCGTTTTGGGCAAAACAGACACAAAACGAACACGCGAAGGTCTGGCAACCGCTCCCAATGAATTGTCGACCACCTTCATGATTTCACCTTCAAGTTTTAACAAGGATTGAGGATCATTCAAAAGTGCGTTGTCTTTGAGAACAGCAAAGGCCATGGCCACTTGCCCCTTCAAACTGTCGGCCACACCCACCACGGCCACTTCTGCCACTGCGGCATGACCAGAAATGCTCTCTTCAATTTCACGCGTGCCCAAACGATGGCCAGCGACATTGATCACATCATCGGTGCGGCCCAAGATAAAGAAATAACCATCTTCATCTTTGATGCCCCAATCGAAGGTGGAGTAAATCGTTTTACCAGGCACTGTGTCCCAATAGGTTTGGACAAAACGCTCGTCATCACCCCAAATGGTTTGCAAGCAACCAGGCGGCAAAGGACCTTCAATGGCCACCACACCTTTTTGGTGGGGCTGCGTCAGTTCTTCACCCGTTTGATCGTCTAACAACTTCACGTC
>SXXD01000120.1 GCA_005789685.1 Burkholderiales bacterium | reverse complement strand
TTTGCAAGTTCATGGCAAGGCAAAGCAATTATTGATAGTTTTGAGAGGAGAAATGGCCTTTTCCTAAAATTATTAATCACTTTTAACTACGAAATTGTCAAATATTGAAAAATAAATGAATACAAAAAGAACTATTATGAATTCTTAAGTAAACATTTAGACAGGAAAACCGCCATGAAACAACTCTGTGTCAGCTTCGTCGAACAAGACTCTAACTTGGCGGAACAGTTCCTTGCGCACCTCCATACTGCTGGCATTCAAGGCCATCACTACATAGACGCAAAAGACTTAGCTTCACAAAACGCCTACCAAATCAGTGACGTTGTGGTTTTAGATGCCCTCACACTGGGCGAGCAAAGTCTGACCTATGCAGCCAAATTAGCCAAACACCCAGAAATTCGTGTTGTCATGATTGCCCCTGCCACCGAGCCCAAAGATCGCATTGCCGCAATTGCCGCGGGTGCTGACGTCTGCATTAGCAAACCGTTCAACCCCAGTGAATTGATCGCCATCATTGAACGCTTGGCCGCAAGACTTCCCAGAACCCTCAAAACCGGATGGACCATCGATCCTGTGCGGGCATTGCTCACAGGCCCAGCCAACAATGCCATTGGGCTGACCGCCATGGAAACCGTTCTGCTGACGCAATTGGCCATGGCACCCGAACAAGCATTGCGAAGCGATGCCTTAGAAATGGCCATTTGGGGTCTCTCAGATTTTTACAACAACAAGCGCTTGCAAGTGTGTGTCTCAAGACTTCGCAAGAAGTTAACCCACAGGAATGGTCCCGAGGAGCTCTTGGCCACATGCTGGCGTTCCACTTACCAGTTTGTGCCGCGCATGCATTTCGCACCCAAAAGATAAGCCTGTGCTTTATTCAACGCGTGAAATTTGGGTGGGCTTGAAGCCCAAATCAGCAGCCTTGCCTTTGCGCGCTCTGGCCGCCCGCGCATTGTTCAAGCTTCTAATTTCAAGCGTTTCTTCGCGGTCTTTGCCGCCACGGCCAATACCCGTGAGCTTCACACTGCGGGTGTAGGCGGCTGCGCCAGCCAGCGTGTCCTTGGCTTCCAAATCAAGCAGCATCAATCCACGACCACCCTTCTCCATCAGCTTGAGTTCACTGATTTCAAAAGTGAGAATGCGGCCCCCTGCGGAAGCACACGCGACATGCGTTGCGGCAGGCATCACTTTAGCGCCTGGTTGCGGCGTAGCGTTTGAGCCCGACACATGCGATGGTGCGCACACCGATTCGCCCTCGCCCACTGTGAGAAAAGCTTTCCCGCCTTTTTGACGCGAAATCATGTTGTCTACTGTCGCCATGAAACCATAGCCGCCCGAACTCGAAAGCAAGAGCGTAGCGTTTGAAGGTCCTGCAAAGTAATGAGCAATCTGAGTGCCGGGTTCCAGTTCAATGAGCGTGGTCACAGGCTGGCCATCGCCACGCGCTCCAGGCAACGCAGCAACAGGCACAGAGTACACACGGCCGCTGCCTTTTTGGGCAGTGCCAAAGGCAAGCAATGTATCGACAGTGCGACATTCATAGGCGCCATACAAACCATCGCCAGCCTTGAATGCAAAACTGCTAGCGTCGTGACCATGGCCTTGGCGTGCACGCACCCAACCTTTTTCCGACACCACCACCGTGACAGGTTCGTCAACCACTTTCACTTCGGCCACAGCCTTCCTCTCTTCTTGGATGAGTGTGCGGCGCGGGTCGGCAAATGCTTTGGCGTCTTGCTCAATCTCTTTCACCATCAAGCGTTTGAGTGCGGAAGGGTTGGCCAAAATTTCTTCGAGTTGTGTTTGCTCGGTGCGCAGCTCTTTCAACTCTTGCTCAATCTTGATGCCTTCCAAACGGGCCAGTTGGCGTAGGCGAATGTCAAGGATGTCTTCGGCCTGGCGCTCGCTCAGTTTGAAACGAATCATCAAAGCCTGCTTAGGCTCATCGCTTTGGCGAATGATGGCAATCACTTCGTCAATGTTGAGCAACACCAACTGACGGCCTTCCAAAATATGGATGCGGTCCATCACCTTGCCTAGGCGATGCTCAGAGCGACGCACAATGGTTTGTTGGCGGAAAGTAATCCACTCAATCAACATTTGGCGCAATGACTTTTGCACCGGCTTGCCATCGATGCCAACCGAGGTCATGTTGATGGGAGATGAAGTTTCCAAGCTGGTGTGCGCCAGCAAAGCTGTGATGAGTTCTTGTTGCTCAATGCGGCTGGTTTTAGGCTCAAACACCAAACGCACTGCAGCATCTTTGCTGGACTCATCGCGCACCACATCGAGCAAGGACAAGACGCTGGCCTTGAGTTGCATTTGGTCTGCACTCAGGGCTTTCTTGCCTGCCTTCACTTTGGGGTTGGTGAGCTCTTCAATTTCTTCCAGCACTTTTTGGGAGCTTACGCCAATGGGCAGTTCAGTGACCACCAATTGCCATTGACCCCGCGCCATGTCTTCAATTTTCCAACGCGCGCGCACCTTCAGAGAGCCACGGCCTGTGCGATAGGCATCTGCAATGTCGGAGGCAGGGCTGATGATTTGGCCACCGCCTGGATAGTCGGGGCCGGGTACCAAGGCAAACAATTCTTCGTTGGTGAGCTTGGGCGACTTGATGAGGGCTACGCACGCATCTGCCACTTCACGCAAATTGTGACTGGGAATTTCAGTGGCCAAGCCCACTGCAATGCCGCTGGCACCGTTCATCAACACAAAGGGCAAACGCGCTGACAACTGACGCGGCTCTTCGGTGGAACCGTCGTAGTTGGGAATGAAATCGACGGTACCTTGGTCTATCTCATCCAACAACAGAGTGGTGATTTTGGAAAGACGTGCTTCTGTGTAGCGCATGGCCGCGGCGCCATCGCCATCGCGGCTGCCAAAGTTGCCTTGGCCATCAATGAGTGGGTAGCGTTGGCTAAAGTCTTGTGCCATGCGCACCAGAGCGTCGTATGCAGCTTGGTCGCCATGGGGGTGGAAACGGCCCAACACATCGCCCACCACGCGCGCACTTTTAACTGGCTTGGCACCCGTGGCGCCCGAAAAGCCCAAGCCCATGCGAGACATGGAATACAAAATGCGACGCTGGACTGGTTTTTGACCGTCACACACATCAGGCAAGGCACGGCCCTTGACCACGCTCAATGCATATTCAAGGTAGGCGCGCTGCGCATACGTGGCCAAATTCAGAGAGTCATCGGACTCGCTGTTTTGAAGGTCTAAGGTCGGTTGATCGTTCATGTTGGGATCATTTCAAATCTAAGCAATTCAGAAAGGCGTTGACTGAGCACTTAGATGTCAACTTCAATGTCATCACCGTGCAACTCCATCAGTTCGCGGCGAGCTGCCGCTTCGCCCTTGCCCATCAGTTGGGTGATCAAACTTTCGGTTTGTGCAAAGTCCAGGGTGCCCAGTTGGACAGGTAGCAAACGACGTGTGTCTGGATTGAGCGTGGTTTCCCACAATTGCTCTGCATTCATCTCGCCCAAGCCTTTGAATCGGCTGATGCTCCATGCGCCTTCGCGCACGCCGTCTTTGCGCAGTTTGTCTAAGATACTTTGTAACTCACCATCGTCCAATGCATACATTTTGGCGGCTGGTTTTTTGCCACGCGCAGGCGCATCGACTCGGAACAGTGGCGGGCGAGCGACAAACAAATTGCCGGTTTCAATGAGCTTTGGAAAGTGACGGAAAAACAGCGTCAAGAGCAAGACCTGAATGTGCGAGCCGTCAACATCGGCATCACTCAAGATGCAAATCTTGCCGTAACGCAAACCCGACAAATCGGGCGAGTCGTTGGGGCCATGTGGATCGACTCCGATGGCCACCGAGATGTCGTGAATTTCATTATTGGCAAACAAACGATCGCGATCAACCTCCCAGGTGTTAAGCACCTTGCCGCGCAAAGGCAGAATGGCTTGGCACTCTTTGTCGCGGCCCATTTTGGCACTGCCACCCGCCGAGTCGCCCTCGACCAAAAACACTTCGTTGTGTGCAATGTCTTTGCTTTCACAATCTGTCAGTTTACCGGGTAAAACTGCCACGCCTGAACTCTTGCGCTTCTCCACTTTTTGACCGGCTTTTTGACGATGCTGCGCGGCCTTGATGGCCAACTCAGCCAACTTTTTGCCGTATTCCACATGCTCGTTCAGCCACAACTCAAGGCTGGGGCGCACAAAGCTAGACACCAAACGCACCGCATCGCGCGAATTCAAGCGCTCTTTGATTTGACCTTGGAATTGCGGGTCGAGCACCTTGGCCGACAACACAAAACTGGCGCGCGCAAACACATCTTCGGGCATGAGTTTGACGCCCTTTGGCAGCAAGCTGTGCAGTTCGATGAAGCTCTTGACTGCTGTGAACAAACCATCACGCAAACCGCTGTCGTGCGTACCGCCGGCCGTGGTGGGAATGAGGTTGACATAGCTTTCGCGAACAGGCTGGCCATCTTCGGTAAATGCCACCGCCCAACTGGCACCTTCGCCTTCTGCAAAGCTGTCGTGGTTGCTGTCTGCAAAGCCTTCATTTTCGAACAGCGGAATGACGGGATCGCCATTCAAAGTTTGCATGAGGTAATCGCGCAGTCCGGCTTTGTATTGCCAAGTTTGGGTCTCTTTGGTTTTTTCGTTGAACAAGGTCACTGTGACGCCGGGCATGAGCACCGCCTTGCTTCGAAGCAAATGCGTGAGTTCGGTCATGGGCAAGACACTCGATTCGAAATACTTGGCATCGGGCCAAACACGCACCGTGGTGCCCTGCTTGCGATCGCCCTCTGCGGCTTTGCGGGTGACGAGTTGTTCAATCACATCACCGCCAGAAAATGCCAATGCGGCCACTTGACCTTCACGGTAGCTGATGGCTTCCAAGCGCTTGGCCAGGGCGTTGGTGACACTTACACCTACGCCATGCAGGCCGCCTGAAAAACTGTAGGCGCCGCCACTGCCCTTGTCGAATTTACCGCCCGCATGCAATCGCGTGAAGACCAACTCAATGACAGGCGCTTTTTCTTCAGGGTGCAGCCCGAATGGAATACCGCGGCCATCGTCTTCAATACTGACCGAGCCATCGGCATGAAGGGTGACTTTGATTTTCTTTCCATGACCCGCCAGCGCTTCGTCGGCTGCGTTGTCTAGCACCTCTTGAATGACGTGTAAGGGGTTGTCGGTTCGGGTGTACATGCCCGGGCGTTGCTTGACGGGCTCTAAGCCTTTCAGAACTCGAATGGAGCCTTCGCCATATTCGGGAGATGGTTTTGCAGAGGTAGATGTGGCCATGGGCGCAGATTGTAGTGCGAATTCAAACAAAGTACTGGATAAATTTACAGTTCAGGCAGGGATTTGTCTTCACAATCGGGCATCATGCGTGGCACGCAGCTTTCCAGAAAACGAGATTCAACAGGAGTATTGAGACAATGCACGGCACAGAAGCCCCCTCCCTTTGGGTTCAGCGATGGTCGCACTTGGCCAAACCTCAAAGTCAGGTTTTGGACCTGGCTTGTGGCGCAGGCAGGCACATGAGGTACTTTCAAAGCCTAGGGCACCTTTGCACAGGTCTAGACCGCTCTGCCGAGGCCTTGGCGGAAGCAATTGCCTACGGAAAAGTCGTCGAGGCTGACATCGAAGGCGGGCCCTGGCCCTTCAGCGGCCAGACCTTTGATGTCGTGGTCGTTACCAATTACTTATGGCGCCCACTGATGCCGCGCATTTTGGAATGCTTGGCGCCAGAGGGGCTCTTGATTTACGAAACTTTCGCTCTGGGCCATGAGAAATTTGGCAAACCTTCGCGTCCTGACTTCTTGCTCAAGCCTGGCGAGTTGCTTCAAACATGTGCCCAACTGCATGTCATTGCCTATGAAGATGGGTATTGGGATCAACCCGCTAAATGTGTGCAACGAATTGTGGCCGCGCAGAAAGTCAATGACTTGCCCCATCCGTTTTGGCTTAGCAGTCGTTAGAATGCTTATTTGTCGACCACTTCATTCGCCATGACGAAAACATTTCAACCCATTACCGGCAGCATTCCCGCCATGGTCACTCCTATGCTGGAAGACGGCTCAGTTGATTACGCCAGCCTGCGAAAACTGATCGATTGGCACATTGCCGAGGGCACAGATTGCATTGGCGTGGTTGGCACTACTGGCGAGTCGCCCACTGTCAACGTCGAAGAGCACCGAGAAATCATTCGGGTGTCGGTTGAACAGGCAAAAGGCCGCGTGCCCATCATGGCCGGTTGTGGCGCCAATTCCACCGCCGAAGCCATCGAGTTGGCCAAGTTTGCCAAAAGTGTTGGCGCTGATTGTCAACTGCAAGTCGTGCCGTATTACAACAAGCCAACGCAAGAAGGCTTGTACCAACACTTCAAGGCCATCGCAGAAGCCGTGCCCGATTTACCGGTCATTTTGTACAACGTGCCTGGCCGATCTGTTGCCGATATGCAGCACGAAACTGTTTTGCGTTTGGCGCAAGTACCAGGCATTGTGGGCATCAAAGAAGCCACTGGCAACATTGAACGCGCACAGTGGCTCATTCGCGATTTACCCAAAGAATTCGCTGTCTATTCGGGTGATGACCCAAGCGCTGTGGCACTCATGCTGTGTGGCGGCAAAGGAAACGTCAGCGTGACAGCCAATGTGGCGCCCCGTTTGATGCATGAGTTGTGTGTCGCCGCCATGGCGGGTCATGTTCAAAAAGCGATGGAAATTCAATTCAAATTGATGCCCATGCACAAGAATTTATTTGTAGAAGCCAACCCCATTCCTGTCAAATGGGCCATGGCCCGAATGGGACTCTGTGGCGGTACTTTGCGCTTGCCAATGACCGAACTCTCAAAATCTCAGCAGCCCGTGGTTGAAACCGCGTTGCGTGCCAGCGGACTTATTTAAGGACACACCCGTGAATCGATTTGCCCCTTCTGCTCGTTACTTGAATGCAATGGCGTGCGCCGCCGCACTGACCTGCTTTTTATCCGGCTGCTCTACTTTAGACGAAAGCAAAATTGATTACAAAAGCGCCAGCCAAGCACCGACACTTTCAGTCCCGCCAGATCTCACACAGTTGAGGCGTGACTCTCGATATCAAGTGACTGGCTCGAACAGCGCTTTGGCCAGTGCCGCAGCAGCAGCGTCGCCCGCTCGAGTCGCTCTCGATGCCGGCACAGCAGCCAATCAAGCGGGCGAAGCTCGCATTGTGCGCGCAGGCACTCAGCGTTATTTGGTCATCAACAGAAGCGCAGATTCTGTGTGGGAGCCATTGCGTGAATTCTGGAAAGACAATGGTTTCGCACTCATCCTTGATCAACCCGAGTTGGGCATCATGGAAACTGACTGGGCTGAAAATCGCGCTAAATTACCACAAGACTTTTTACGCAAAGCAGTTGGCAAAATGTTTGACTCTCTCTACTCCACTGGCGAGCGTGATCGATTTCGCACCCGCATTGAGAGAACTGCCAATGGTTTGGAAATTACGATCACCCATCGCGGCTTGGCTGAAATTTATACCAGTCCCTTGAAAGATTCCACAGTTTGGTCGCCCCGTGCAGCCGATCCTGAATTGGAAATCGAATTTTTGCGCCGTCTTATGATGAGATTGGGCGGCCAAAGCCTCTCCGTCAATTCTGCTTCGATCAGTCCGGCCAACTCAGCCATGGCCGCATCGTCTGGCACAGTCATGCCAGCCGATGTAAAGTTGATCAAACAAAACAATTTGCCCGCCATCGAAATCAAGGACGGCTTTGATCGCGCATGGCGACGCGTCGGAGTGGCCATTGATCGAACTGGATTTACGGTAGAGGACCGTGATCGCGCGCAAGGTGTGTTCTTTGTGCGTTATGCACCACCCGGCACCACAGGCAAAGAACCAGGTTTCTTTGCCAAGCTGTTTACAAGCGACAAAGTCATTCCAACACTGGCCAAATACCGCATTGCTGTGACCAGCAAGGGTGACGTTTCAACGGTGATGGTTCAGGGCGCTGACGGCATTCCTGAAACCTCGGCCAATGCAGACAAAATCATCAAGCTGTTGGCCGACGAAATCAAATAAAAACAAAAACCTATCTAGACTCACAAAATCTGGACGAAAAAAAACCCCGCAGAGCGGGGTTTTTCTTTGACTGCCAAGAATTACTTCTTAGGCGCTTCTGCAGGAGCAGCAGCAGGTGCTGCGGCTGGCGCAGCAGCTGCAGGAGCAGCAGCATCAGCTGGCTTAGCATCAGCAGCAGGCGCTGCTGGAGCGGCTGGTGCAGCAGCAGGCGCTGGTGCGGGTGCGGGTGCTGGCGCAGCAGCTTCTTTTTTACCGCAGGCAGCCAAAGCAGCAGCAGCGATCACGGCAGCCAAAACGAGGGACTTGGTCATGATTATTATCCTTAAAGTTAGTAAAAAACAATTTCCGGGAAATTGTCATCAGGTTTAGAAAAATCCTGTTGACAGAACAGCAAGCACTCGAGCTCTTGATGTCCAGCCTCAGATTATAGCTTTAATCATGTCAAATCATTTCCGATCAAGCCAGATGGATGCCACCACCCCTCCTCCCACCAGGCCTTCATCAACTGGGCAGCCGCCTCGGTCAAGCCCGAAGCCTCTTTGGCAGTTAAGAACTTCTCATTGGCCAATTTTTGAAGCAGCTTGGCGTCCCTTCCAGCCGCCCGAAAACTTTCACCATTGATAAAAATGTGCTTGGCATCAAACAACATTTTGGTTCTTCGATCTAGGTGAACACCACACGGCCATGCAAAGGCACTTAAGACGTCCTGATCCGGGGGATCGAACCAAACACTGGGTTTGGGCTCTGTCAGTGTTTCACCCAGCAAACAGTTCAATATTTGGGGATCTTTGAGCGCCTTGGCAACTGATTGCGAAGCAAATTTTTGCAGCGCCGCTGGAATAGCAGCGTCCTTGATAGCGGCTGTTTGACTGGGGTCTTGGTAAATCACATCCAAACTTGAGCTTGCATTTTCAGCCATCTCTTCTGACAGGCCCATCAACAACTCACTGGCCAACTCGGCACTTCGAGGCACCTTGAAGCCAATGGAATAAGTCATGCACTCACCGACAGCCGTGCCATCGTGGGCATATCCCGGGGGCAAATAAAGCATGTCACCAGGGTTGAGCACAAATTCAGCTTCGGGCTTGAATGCTTTTAAAATTTTGAGGGGCACACCTTCTTGCAACTCAAACTTTTTTTGTCGCCCAATGCGCCACTTCCGCTGACCATGCGCCTGCAAAAGAAACACGTCGTAGCTGTCGAAATGGGGCCCTACACCGCCGCCCTCCGTGGCATAACTGATCATCAGGTCGTCAAGTCGCGCATCAGGCACAAATCGAAATTGCTGCAAGAACGCATGAACCGCATCGTTGTGAAGGTCCACCCCTTGGATGAGCACCGTCCAGTCAGGCGTCTTTAGGGAAGGCAAACTTTTTCGGCTCATCGGACCCTTTTTCAAGGTCCATTTCTGACCTTTCCGAACAATGTGCCGCGACTCAACCTCCTCGCTTTCAACCATGTCTAACAGGGCCGATCGATCGATCAAGGGCTTCATGCCCGGGACGGCTTGCCGAATGAGCAATGGTTTCTTCTGCCAATGGCGCTTCATGAATTGGGCAGGGGTCAATCCCGCCAACAAGATCAAGGGTGTATTTTTTTGCATCACATTCAATTCAAAAACGATTTCAAAACTGCGACAATTCTCAGATGGATATTACTTCTCAATGTGTGGTCGAACTGACCTGGACGCTCAAAGATACTTTGGGCGAAGTTTTAGACGAGCTCGATGAGCCGGTTGCCTTCTACTTGGGTGGTCATGATTTGCTGCCCAAAATTGAAGAAGCGCTTCAGGGTCATGCCGTGGGCGCCAAAGTCGATTTGCACCTCGAACCCGAAGATGCATTTGGAGATTTTGACGAGAACTTGCTTTTTTTAGAACCCCGCGCGCTCTTTCCCAAAGACATCCAGGAAGGCCTCACCATCGAGGGCAACGCATTGCCAGCTGGCTGCAACCCCGATGCGCCGCGCAATGTGCTGTACACCATCACCGAGATTTACCCTGATCACTTGGTGCTAGATGGCAACCATCCTTTGTCAGGCATCGCTTTGCGTATCAGCCTGAAGGTGAACCATGTGCGCTTGGCCACTTCACAAGAGCAAGAAGCCGGTACCTGTGGTACTGGGTTTTTTAAAATTGAAATTGATCCAACTTGATATCACCGCTTGCCAGTTGATCCGTAACCACCTTCACCACGTTCGCTGGGTGCATCAAATTCCGAGACCACATTGAATGTGGCCTGTACCACAGGCACGATGACCATTTGTGCAATCCTTTCCATGGGTTGAATGGTGAAGGCCTCTTGACTTCTGTTCCAGCAACTGACCATGAGCGGGCCCTGATAATCGCTGTCGATCAAGCCCACCAAATTGCCCAGCACAATGCCGTGCTTGTGACCCAAACCAGATCGCGGCAAAAGCATGGCGGCATACGCAGGGTCTTTGATGTACACAGACAGACCGGTGGAAATGAGTTGCCATGCATTGGGTTGAAGTGTGATGGGGGCATCCAAACAGGCCCGCAAATCTAGGCCTGCACTGCCTGGCGTGGCGTATGCCGGCAATTGATCCGCCATGCGAGCATCCAAAATTTTCAAGTCAACATTCATGGTCGTGAGATCCAAATTAAGGCGGAGTAATGTGCTTAGAGCGGCTTAAGTGTGCGAATGGTTTTGGCGAATTCGGCTAGCAATTTCTTTCACCAAGTCTTGCGCCAGATGCGTCTTGGTGTCGCGCGGCATCTCTTTGGCACCCTTGGCATCGACCAATAACAAAGCGTTGTCGTCTTGTCCAAATGTAGAAGGGCCAATGTTGCCCACCAACAAAGGCACATCTTTGCGCACCCGTTTGGCCGTGGCTTGGGCCAACAAGTCATGGCTTTCTGCTGCGAAGCCTACGCAATATAAATCGCCACTTTGCGCCAGAGCTGATCTGGCAACAGCGGCCAAAATATCTGGGTTTTCGACAAAATTCAATTCAGGGGTGTCTCCCGAGCCATCTTTTTTAATCTTGTGATCAGCTGAATGGTCGGGTCGCCAGTCGGCCACGGCTGCGGCAGAAATGAAAATCGTGGCCGATTGAACGGACAGTTCAACAGCGTCGCGCATTTGCATGGCCGACAAAACATCGACCCGTTGGATGCCACGCGGCGTTGACAAACTCACAGGGCCGGCAATGAGCGTGACTTTGGCTCCCGCATGATGGGCCGCCTTGGCAATGGCAAAACCCATTTTGCCGCTGGACAAATTGGTGATGCCCCGAACAGGGTCGATGGCCTCGTAGGTGGGGCCGGCTGTAATGAGCACATGCTGGCCTTGAAGCACTTTTGGGGTCCAAAAAGAAAGCAATTCATCGACAATTTCTTCGGCTTCGAGCATGCGGCCATCACCCGTTTCGCCGCAGGCCTGATCACCTTGCCCTACGTTCAACACATGCGCGCCATCGGCCTTGAGTTGGGCCACATTGCGCTGCGTGGCAGGGTGGGCCCACATTTCTCGGTTCATAGCAGGCGCAACAATCAGGGGCACCGTTTGAATGGGCCGGGCCAAACACATGAGGCTTAGCAGTTCATCGGCCTTGCCGTGGATGAGTTTGGCCATGAAATCAGCACTGGCGGGGGCAATCAAGATGGCATCGGCATCGCGGCTTAAATTGATGTGGGCCATGTTGTTACCCTCGCGCGCATCCCATTGCGAGGTAAAAACAGGCTGACCCGACAAGGCTTGCATGGTGACGGGGGTGATGAACTGAGCGGCTGATTCAGTCATGACCACCTGCACCCTGGCGCCCACTTTCACCAAGGAACGACACAACTCGGCCGCCTTGTAGCAGGCAATGCCGCCAGTGAGTCCTAAAACAATGCGTTTTCCGTGCAAATCGTTCATGTTTGGCAATGTAGCAGATCGTGAGACCTTTATAATCTCGTTTTCCATCTCCCGGGTGCTTTGCATCTCGTCCTGGACATGACCAAATTCGTCTTCGTCACTGGTGGTGTGGTGTCTTCCCTCGGGAAGGGAATCGCTTCTGCCTCGCTTGCCGCAATCTTAGAATCGCGCGGCCTCTC
>SXXD01000119.1 GCA_005789685.1 Burkholderiales bacterium | reverse complement strand
TGGCGTGCAATGACGCCTATGGCTACTTTCAAGCTTTGAACGATTTGGTTTTCACTGGACCAACGCATACCAATGTGAATGATTTCCGCGCAATTTTGGTGTTGTGACAATGCATTGATGTGCATCAAGGCGGTCTTTGGTGGGTATTTAGCGTCATTCGCTTTATGAGGACGCAAAGGCGTCTCAAAGCTCGATAGAATTTGTCGAACTTTGAGAACCTCATGCAGCCCAACGAGCCATTGCGCCTGTCACTTTCAAACATCACCAAGCGTTATCCCGGTGTGGTGGCCAATCGCGCGGTTTCCTTGTCTGTCAAGCCCGGCGAGGCGCATGCAATTTTAGGTGAAAACGGCGCAGGCAAATCAACCCTCATGAAAATCATCTATGGCGCGGTCAAGCCAGATGAAGGCGATATTCAATACAACGGCCAAGCCGTTCAAATCCGAAATCCACAGCAAGCCCGCGCCTTGGGTATCAGCATGGTGTTTCAGCACTTCAGTTTGTTTGACACACTCAGTGTGGCTGAAAACGTTTGGTTGGGCTTAGATCCTTCTTTAACTCTGGCGCAAGTTTCTGCGCGCATTGCAGCCAAAGCTGCTGAGTATGGTCTTGACATTGACCCTGCTAGGCCTGTTCACACCTTGAGTGTGGGCGAGATGCAGCGGGTTGAAATTATCCGTGCCTTGCTCACAGAACCCAAGCTGCTTATTTTGGATGAGCCAACATCTGTTCTAACACCGCAAGCGGTCGACAAGTTGTTTGTTGTTTTGAAAAAATTAGTGAGCCAAGGTTGTAGCTTGTTGTACATCAGTCACAAGCTGCATGAAATTCGCGAACTTTGCTCTGCTTGTACAGTGCTTCGGGGTGGCGAAGTCACAGGTGTTTGTGATCCCAGAGAGGAATCCAACGCGTCGCTCAGCCGCATGATGATTGGCTCAGAGCCGCCAGCCTTGAAGCACCAAGATCACACACCTGGTGCTGTCTTGTTTGAAGCGCGCCATTTGTCCTTGAACAAAGAGGATCAGTTTGGTGTCAACTTGGTCGATATCAATTTGCAAGTTTGCGCAGGCGAGGTTGTAGGCATTGCAGGTGTGTCTGGCAATGGCCAACGCGAACTTCTCTATGCCTTGTCTGGTGAAGACACGCGAGCTTTAGCCGAGTCTGTGCTTTTAGACGGACATGCTGTCGGTCAAGTGGGGCCTCAAGAACGTCGCCAAGCAGGTCTGCATTTTGTGCCCGAAGAAAGGTTGGGGCGAGGCGCTGTGCCCTCGCTCAGTCTGGCGCACAATATGCTCCTTACTCGAAGCGAGGCCATTTCGTCGGGTGGCTGGATTGACACCCAAGCACTGCAAACGCAAGCTCAAAAAATCATTCAAAAATTCAATGTCAAAGCCAATGGTGCGCAAGCACCTGCGCAATCCTTGTCGGGCGGCAACTTGCAAAAATTCCTGGTGGGTCGCGAGATTGATGCCAAACCTAAAGTGCTGCTCGTGTCGCAACCCACGTGGGGCGTCGATGTAGGTGCCGCGGCGCAAATTCGCAGCGAGCTTTTGGCTTTGCGTGATGCAGGCTGCGCCGTTCTTGTGGTGAGCGAAGAGTTAGACGAATTGTTTGAAATTTCTGATCGCCTGTATGTCATGGCCAACGGCCAAATTTCCCCCTCTGTTCAACGCAAAGATGCTACGGTGGCTCAAATTGGCGAATGGATGAGCGGTTTGTGGAGCGCGCATGCTTAAGCTAGAACGGCGCCCTGAAGCCTCTGAGCTTTGGCGCTATGGCTCGCCGCTGCTGGCCTTGCTCATCACGGTTGCTTTGGGTATCGGCTTGTTTGTGTTGCTTGGCAAAGACCCTGTACGTGGTCTGCAAATGTTTTTTTGGGAGCCCCTGAAGTCTGCCTATGCTTTGGGCGAACTGATGGTGAAGGCCACGCCCTTGTTGGTCATTGCCTTGGGCTTGGCTGTTTGTTTTCGCTCCAATGTTTGGAACATTGGTGCTGAAGGGCAGTTTGTCATTGGCGCTGTGGCGGCCGGTGGTGTGGCATTGTTGGCCGACAAAGAAACGGGTCGCTGGATTTTGGTGGCTGTGGTTTTGGCGGGTGTGGCAGGGGGTATGTTTTGGGCGGCCATCACGGCTTGGCTCAAAGATAAATTTCACGCCAACGAAATTTTGGTCAGCTTGATGTTGGTGTATGTGGCCGACATGGTGTTGGGATATTTGGTGTATGGCCCTTGGAAAGACCCTGCAGGCTATAACTTTCCGCAAACCAAATCCTTTGAAGCTGTCACCCAAATTCCACGCCTGATGAGCGGCTCACGTGTTTCTGTAGGGCTGATATTGGCTTTGGTCGGTGTTGCCGCAGTTTGGATCTTTTTATTCCGAACTCGCTCAGGCTTCGCGCAGCAGGTGGGAGGCTTGGCACCCTCTGCAGCGCGCTATGCGGGTTTTTCTTCGCGAAAAGCTTTGTGGTTGGCGCTGCTTACATCAGGTGGGGCTGCAGGCCTGGCAGGTGCTTTGGAAGTGGCGGGGCCCATTGGGCAACTGACACCTTACATCCCTTCTGGCTATGGTTTTGCGGCCATCATCGTGGCCTACGTGGGGCGCTTGCATCCGGTTGGCATTGTGTTTTCAGCTGTCCTCATGAGCATGTTCTACATTGGCGGTGAATTGGCACAATCGCGCATGGGTCTGCCTAAGTCCATCACGGGCGTGTTTCAGGGATTGTTGTTGTTCAGCTTGTTGGCATGCGACACCCTGGTGGCATACCGATTGCGTTGGCAGAGTGGGAGGGCCTGATGGAGTCGTATGCATTGCTCATAGCAGCTACTTTGAATGCAGGCACTGTGCTGGCCATCGCTGCCTTGGGTTTGCTCATCAATGAAAAAGTGGGTGTCGTTAACTTAGGCGCTGAGGGCATGATGTTGTGCGCTGCCATTGCTGGTTTTGCCGCAGTGGTGCACACCGGCAGCGACATGGTGGGCTTCTTGGCAGGCATGGGGGCCGGCGCCTTGCTGGGTGCCATTTTTGGGGTCATGGTGATTTACCTTGGCACCAATCAGTACGCCACAGGTTTGGCGTTGAGTTTGTTTGGTGTGGGCTTTTCAGCCTTTGTGGGCATTACGTACGTGCAAGAAAAACTGCCCCCGCGGCCTCAGTTTGAAATCCCTTTCTTGGCTGATATTCCGCTTGTAGGTTCAGCTATCTTCAAACAACACCCGCTGGTTTACGGGGTGATTGCTTTTGTTTTGGCACTCATTTGGTTTCTGTACAAAACGCGCACAGGTTTGGTGCTGCGTTCGGTCGGTGAGTCTCCCGAATCGGCGCATGCGCTTGGTTATTCAGTCCGCCGAATTCGCTTTTTAGCCGTCATGGTGGGCGGTGCTTTGTGTGGTCTGTCGGGTGCCTACATCTCGGTTGTCTACACGCCCTTGTGGGTAGAGGGCATGGTGGCCGGTAAGGGCTGGATTGCCTTGGCTTTGACCACTTTTGCAACCTGGCGACCCGCGCGAATATTGCTCGGTGCTTACCTGTTTGGCGGGGTGACCATGCTGCAGTTTCATTTACAGGGATTGGGGGTGCAAGTGCCTAGCCAGTTGCTTTCAGCCTTGCCTTATTTGGCGACCATTGTGGTGTTGGCCTTGATCTCACGAAATCCTGCTTGGATTCGGGTCAATATGCCCGCATCTCTAGGCAAACCCTTTCATCCCAGTTCATAATGCTTTTTTCGTCCAACCCAGTCCATCCAACAAAGGAAATTTCATGACAGTTCTGAACAAGCGATCGATTCTCAAAATCGCCGCCATTTCTTTGGTCACTGCTGCCGCTCTCGTGGCTTGTGGCAAAAAAGAAGAAGCAAAACCTGCAGCAGCACCTAAAGCTGAGCCCCTTAAAGTGGCCTTTGTCTACGTTGGCCCAGTGGGCGACGGTGGCTGGACATTTGCACACGACAACGCGCGCAAAGAACTAGAAAAACAATTTGGCGACAAGATCGTCACCACCTTTGTTGAAAAAGTGCCAGAAAGCGCCGATGCCGAGCGCAACTTCCGCGACTTGGCCAGCCAAGGCAACAAAGTGATCTTCGGCACCACATTTGGTTACATGGATCCCATGCTCAAAGTGGCCGCAGACAACAAAGAAATCAAGTTTGAACATGCCACCGGTTACAAAACAGCAGACAACATGCGGACCTATGACAGCCGTACCTATGAAGGTGCTTACATGGCTGGCGTGATTGCGGGCAAGATGACCAAAACAAACACCTTGGGTGTTGTGGCTTCCATTCCAATTCCTGAAGTTATTCGCAACATCAACACCTTCACAATGGGTGCGCAATCTGTC
>SXXD01000118.1 GCA_005789685.1 Burkholderiales bacterium | reverse complement strand
TTGGCACCTAAGGCCATGCCGACCATGGGCAAACACGCCACGCCAAAAGCAAAGGTGATTGGCACTAACAAAAATTCCAATCGAGTGCCAATGCCGTATGCGGCTAAAGCCTCGGGGCCAAAACTGGACATTAAGCTCGTGACTATCACAATGGCGGCCACCGTTTGTAGCGAACTTAAGCTGGACATGCCGCCTACTTTCAAAATGTCCAGAAACAAGCCTCGAGACAAGGGGCTGGTAAAGCTGAGCTTTAAAAGGCTGCGAGAAGAGCGCAAGTAAAAGAACAAATAAATGGCGCTTGCAGAATAAGCTGTAACAGTGCCAGCAGCAACGCCAGCCATGCCAAAACTAGGAATACGGCCAAGGCCCAATCCCAAAATACCACTCAGCGCGACTTGTCCAACGCAGACCAAAAGAAGTACCTTAGAGGGGGTGCGCATATTGCCTGTGCCACGCAGCACAGACGCGAATGAGTTTGTCAGCCAAATGCTCACAGCCCCTAAAAAGGCAATGTGCGCATAGTCAAGGCAATGCTCAAGTGCTTCGCCTTGTCCTCCCATTGCCGTGAAGATAGGCCGACTGAACAAAAGAAAAATGAGGGTAAAAAAGAGGCCGATGCCAAGCGCAATGAGCGTAGCGTGCAAAACCAAGGCATTGGCCTTGGGCGTGTCATTTGCACCCAAGGCTCGACTGATGGCCGAAGAAATACCGCCTCCCATGGAACCAGCAGACAACATCTGCTGCAGCATGACCATCGGAAAAACCAAGGCCATGCCAGCAAGAGAGAGAAGGCCCAGTTGGCCCACATACCAAGTTTCTGCGATGGTCACCAGCGCGCTGGCGGTCATGGCAAAAATATTGGGTAATGCCAGTCGCCAAATGGTTGGAAAAATAGGCGCTGAGGTCAGATCGTTTGGCAAACGTTCTAACTTATTTGTTTTGAAAGACAGGCGCGCGTTTGTTCAAAAACGCATCCATGCCTTCTTTTTGATCCTCTGTGGCAAACATCGAGTGGAACAAACGACGCTCGAACATCACGCCATCGCTCAGGCCACTTTCAAAGGCGCGGTTGACGGATTCCTTGGCAGCCATGACAGCCAATCGGCCCATACCGCAAATCACCAATGCAGCGCCCAAGGCCTCTTCCATCAATTTGTCAGTAGGCACCACGCGGCTCACCAAGCCTGCGCGCTCTGCTTCTTGTGCATCCATCATGCGGGCTGTTAAGGCCATGTCCATGGCCTTTGATTTGCCAACGGCACGTGGTAAACGCTGTGTGCCGCCTGCGCCAGGAATGATGCCCAGTTTGATTTCGGGTTGACCAAACTTTGCGCTCTCAGCGGCAATGATGAAATCACACATCATGGCCAACTCACAACCACCGCCCAATGCGAAGCCGCTAACGGCTGCTACCACAGGCTTGCGTATGCTGCGTATGGTTTCCCAGTTGCGGGTGATGAAGTCTTCTTTGTAGACGTTGTTGAAATTGTGCTTTGCCATGGCCGAAATGTCAGCGCCGGCTGCAAAGGCTTTTTCGCTGCCGGTGATGATGATGCAGCCAATGGCCTCATCGGCATCGAATGCTTTGAGTGCTGTACCCAATTCGTCCATCAAGGGGCCATTCAAAGCGTTCAGAGCTTTGGGGCGGTTGAGGGTGACGATGCCAACTTTGCCGCCTTCAACGCGGACTTCAATGTTTTCGTAAGACAAAAGGATTCTCCAATCAGGTTCTAAATACCATCACCCCTGACTATAACGGGATGAAAAGGTGCTCGAATCAAGGGAAAATATTAGCCAACCGATCGGTCGGTTAATGGTACATTTTCAACTTAAAAACTCAAGCAGCCCTTCAGCAAAATTCAAGCAGGACGCCATCATGACTCAAGACTCAACTTTGTCAGTGACCTTTGAAAAACGCGGTGCCGTGGCCTTGGTCACTTTGAACCGCCCCCAAGCTTTGAACAGCTTCACGCGCCAAATGCACCATGACTTATGGGCAGCGTTTGACCAAGCCGAAGCCGATTCAGAAATCAGAGCCATGGTATTGACAGGCGCAGGCAGAGGTTTTTGTGCGGGGGCCGATTTATCAGAGTTCGATTTCACACCTGGCCCCGACATGGTCAAGCGGGCTGATCCTGGCCCCATCATTGACCAAGCCTTCAACCCTACAACCCGACGCATTCAAGCTTTGCGCATGCCTGTTGTGGCTGCAGTCAATGGCGTGGCAGCTGGCGCGGGTGCTTCCATTGCCATGGCCTGTGACATTGCCATTGCCTCGCCACAGGCCAGTTTTATTCAGGCCTTCAGCAAAATTGGCCTCATTCCAGACGCCGGTAGCAGTTGGTTGTTGGTAGAGCGTTTGGGCTTGCCCCGCGCTTTGGCTTTGGCCATGACGGGCGACAAATTAATGGCCGAGCAAGCCAAGGCTTGGGGCATGATTTGGGATGTTTCGGAAGACCCGCTGGCAGCAGCCATTGCCTTGGCAGAAAAATTGGCCACCATGCCCACCAAGGCATTGGTCGCTACGCGCAAACTCATGGCAGGTGCGCACACGCGAAGCTTGTCTGAGCAACTCGACCAAGAGCGCGATGCGCAATCGGCGCTGGGCAAATCACATGATTATTTTGAAGGTGTGAAAGCATTCTTGGAAAAGCGCCCTGCCAACTTCAAAGGTGAATGAACATGAACGCCCCTGTGAACAAGCCTTTAGTACCATCGCAAGTCGCTATTGATTTGGCCAAACAAGTGGGTGAGTCCATGTTTGCCGTTGACACCGCAAGCAAAGACACCATGGGCATGCAACTCATTTCATGTGAGCCTGGCCGTGCAGTGATTCAAATGACCGTTAAAGAGATGCACTTGAATGGTCACAAAATTTGCCATGGTGGCTTTATTTTCACGCTGGCAGATTCCACCTTCGCTTTTGCCTGCAACAGCTACAACAAGGTGGCGGTGGCGGCAGGCTGCAGCATTGAATTTCTAAAGCCTGGCCAACTGGGCGATGTGTTGACCTGTGTCGGGCAAGAACAAGCCTTGAGCGGAAGACACGGCATTTACGATATGAAAGTTTCCAATCAAAAGGGCGATGTGATTGCCATGTTCAGAGGAAAGAGCGCGCAAATTCAAGGCACAGTCATTCCCGAATAATTTGACCTAGAAGAAACACGACGGAGATTTTTTGATGAGCACCCCCTCACGCTTGCCTTTAGAGCCCATAGAAAAAGCCAGCATCGACGAGTTGCGTTCCTTGCAACTCAAACGTTTGAAAGCCACGCTGCAACACGCCTACGACAACTCGCCCGTTTACAAACTCAAGTTCGATAAAGCCGGTTTGCATCCGAGTGATTGCCACACATTGGCCGACTTGGCCAAGTTTCCTTTCACCACCAAAGTCGATTTGCGCGACAGCTATCCCTACGGCATGTTTGCAGTGCCACGCGCTGCTTGCTCTCGCATTCATGCTTCCAGTGGCACCACAGGCAAGCCCACCGTGGTGGGCTATACCCAGCGCGACATTGACACATGGGCCACAGTGGTGGCACGCAGCATTAGGGCTGGTGGCGCGCAAGCAGGCGACATGGTGCATGTGAGCTATGGCTATGGCTTGTTCACGGGCGGTTTGGGTGCGCACTATGGCGCAGAAAAATTGGGCCTCACGGTGGTGCCTTTTGGTGGCGGACAAACCGAACGCCAAGTGCAGCTGATTCAAGACTTCAAACCCGACATCATCATGGTCACGCCCAGCTACATGTTGGCCATTGCCGATGAGTTTGAGCGCCAAGGCACTGACCCTCGCAGCAGCTCATTGCGCCTTGGTATTTTTGGCGCCGAGCCTTGGACCAACGACATGCGTGCGGCCATTGAACACCGCATGGGCATTGATGCGGTCGATATTTATGGCCTGTCTGAAGTGATGGGGCCCGGCGTGGCCAGCGAGTGCATTGAGACCAAAGATGGCCCCACCATTTGGGAAGATCATTTCTATCCAGAAATCATCAACCCAGATACCGGCCAGCCTGTGGCCGATGGCGAAATGGGTGAACTGGTCTTTACCAGCCTCACCAAAGAAGCTTTACCCATCATTCGATACCGCACCCGCGATTTAACCCGTTTGTTGCCAGGCACAGCCAGAACCATGCGCCGTATGGAAAAAATCACGGGCCGCAGTGACGACATGATGATCATTCGCGGCGTGAACGTTTTTCCAACACAAATTGAAGAGCTCATTTTGAAGCGACCCGAATTGGCGCCGCACTATCAATGCGTTCTAACCCGCGAAGGCCCCATGGACAACCTGAATGTGGCCGTTGAAACACGCCCTGGTACAGCCCCCGACAGCATCGAGGCCAGAGCTGCTGCCAAAATGTTGCAACACGAAATCAAGGTTTACATTGGCTCGAGTGTCGAAATTGATTTGCGCCCAGAGGGGGGTGTTGAGCGCAGTCAAGGCAAAGCCAAGCGAGTACTTGACCTTCGCGGCAAATAACGCAGCGCCGTTAAGCGTTGTTTGAAGTGCCGTCCAGCCATGCGCTGGTTCGGGCTTTGTGCGCTTGGTCGGAGTTGG
>SXXD01000117.1 GCA_005789685.1 Burkholderiales bacterium | reverse complement strand
AGAGACTTCACATTCGTTTTTAGACCTGTGCACTGGCAATGGCAGTTTGGCTGTTTTATGTGCCATGGCCTACCCTGAAATTGAAGTGGTTGGGGCTGATATCTCAAAGGATGCCTTGGCCGTGGCCAAAATCAATGTCGAGCAACACCATCTGTCACATCGCATTCAACTTGTCGAAAGTGATGGCCTTCAAGGCCTAACGCAAACATTTGATTGCATCATTTGCAACCCGCCTTATGTGTGTGAAGCCAGCATGCAAGAACTGCCAGCCGAGTTCAAAGCAGAACCGCTTTTGGCTTTGGCCGGCGGCGCAGATGGCATGGATTTCATTCGTCAGTTGTTCATTGACTTGCCAGACCGCATGAACCACAAAGCCATTTTGATTCTGGAAATTGGCAATGAACGCGAGCACTTTGAAGCGGCTTTTCCCCGACTTGAAGCAGTCTGGTTAGAAACCAGTGCTGGCGAAGATCAGGTTTTGTTGGTCACCAAAGAAGCACTTTTGAAAATTGACACAAAGTCGTGAAAAAAAATCCCATGGAAGGCTATGATCAAGGGCAATTGAGTACTTCTCTCTCTCCCATCCCAAATTGATCTTCCTAGGCCGCCCATTGTGTGCAGCCGATGTTCACCCCCATTCATGATTCAACTGAAAAATGTCACTCTGCGCCGCAGCGCCAAAGTGTTGCTAGATGCGGCTTCCGTCACGCTCAATCCCGGTGAAAAAGTGGGCTTGGTTGGACGCAACGGCGCCGGCAAATCCACTCTTTTCGCGCTTTTCAATGGCACTTTGCATGAGGACGGCGGCGACTTTTCTATTCCCAAGCAATGGCGTTTGGCTCAAGTGGCCCAAGACATGCCAGAGACAGAAGAAAGTGCAACGGATTTTGTTCTAGGTGGCGATACAAGATTGGCCGAGTTGCGTGCTGTGCTTCATGCGGCAGAACTTTCAGAAGATGGCATGGCCATGGCACATGCTCATGTGGACTTGGCCGATGCAGGCGAACACGACGCAGTACCCAGAGCGCAATCTTTGATTTTGGGTTTAGGTTTTCGAACAGCTGAATTGGATCATCCGGTCAACAGCTTCTCAGGTGGCTGGCGAATGCGACTTCAATTGGCACGCGCTTTGATGTGCCCCTCCGACTTGCTGATACTGGACGAGCCCACCAACCACTTGGATTTGGACGCCTTGGTTTGGCTTGAAGCTTGGCTTAAACGCTATATGGGCACCATGGTGGTCATCAGCCACGACCGAGAATTTCTAGATGCGGTCACTGACGTCACCTTGCACATTGAACATGCCAAGCTCAATCGATACGGCGGCAATTACAGCGCTTTTGAAACCCTGAGATCGCAGCAACTTGAATTGCAACAAGCCTCGTTCTCAAAGCAGCAAGACAAAATTGCACATTTGCAAAAGTTCATTGACCGATTCAAGGCCAAAGCCAGCAAGGCCAAACAGGCTCAGAGCCGAGTCAAGGCGCTTGAACGCATGGAAAAAATTGCGCCTGTTTTAGCCGATGCAGATTTCACCTTTGAATTCAAAGAGCCTCAAAACTTACCCAACCCCATGCTGGCCATCACCAATGCCAATTTGGGCTATTCTGTCGATGGCTTTGACAAAGTCATTGTCAAGCAAGTCAATAAATCTGTTTTGGCAGGTGAACGCATTGGCATTTTGGGTGCCAACGGGCAAGGCAAATCAACATTGGTTAAAACCATTGCACGCAGCATCAAGGCTTTGTCTGGCGAACTAACTGAAGGCAAGGGGCTAAATATTGGCTATTTTGCACAACAAGAATTGGACGTCTTGCACCCCTTAGACAATCCGCTTGAACACATGATTCGCTTGGTCAAAGAACTCGGCGCCACACCAGGGCAGTCCTCCCGCGAACAAGACCTTCGAAATTTTTTAGGAACCTTCAACTTCACCGGTGACATGGTGAAGCAAAACGTGGGCTCAATGAGTGGCGGTGAAAAAGCCAGACTGGTATTGGCCATGATTGTGTGGCAACGCCCCAACCTTCTTTTGTTAGATGAACCCACCAACCACTTGGACTTGGCCACACGCGAGGCTTTGTCCATGGCCTTGAATGAATTTGAAGGCACCGTCATGTTGGTCAGTCACGACAGGGCCTTGTTGCGCGCAGTTTGCGATGAGTTTTGGTTGGTTGGCCGCGGAGAAATCAAACCATTCGATGGCGACCTAGACGATTACCAACGCTATTTGTTAGATGAGTCCAAACGCTTGCGAGAGGAAGCCAAAAACAATGTGGCAGATGAGCCCGTTGCGATACCAACTGCTGCCAAGTCAGAGTCTGTAAAGCCTCTGGCCAAAATAGCCAACCGAACGCCAGACCAAAAAAAGGAAGACGCTCTTTTGCGCCAACAAAAGTCCGCTCTTCTCAAGCCTTTGAAAAAATCAATCGAGCAGACGGATCAAAAAATAGCAAAGTTAGAAGCCGAAAAATTAGCCTTGGAAAGCAAACTGACTACACCGCTTTCGCCATTAGAAATTGCTGAGACAGGCAAGTTGCTTAAAACGGTCAACACAGCCCTTGAAGAGTTGGAAATTCAATGGCTGGCTTGGTCAGAGGAATTGGAAAGGCTCAACCTTGAAGCTTGATCAAGCGCAGTCTAGGCAGACAAGAAAAAACCCCACAGAGCAAGCTTTGCGGGGTTTAAAAGGGGTTTGAGTATCTGGTGGGTCGGGCGAGATTCGAACTCGCGACCAACGGATTAAAAGAATATAAATTTAAATTTTTATCAATTAAAACAACAGCTTAATTTAGGTGCGTACGAAAGTGCGTAGTAAGCTCTACTCTTTACTTTGTTTCTTAAAGTAACAAAATCCTATTCGTTTTCAATGCTCATTTTTAACGTAGTTACACAGGTTGCGGAACTTAATTAAGCCACTTTTTCACTGTACAAATGCTGTTGAAAATCAACAAAAACACGCTTTATATCTTCAACATTTCCTAAGTCTCGCTCAGCTTCGTACATACCGCCATACTTAGAAACAAGTGCTGGCGGTAGTTTTTCAATGTCTAATTCGT
>SXXD01000116.1 GCA_005789685.1 Burkholderiales bacterium | reverse complement strand
GAGCCCAATTTTCCAATTCTCATGTTTAAACTCCAAAAATTCTGGCCAATCGAACGCCAAAGCCTTGGATCCAAGGTGAGGTGTATCTCAACTTGGGTCGATTGGCTTCCGCAGCTTTGACAATTTGTTTCACAATGCCTGCAGTGCTTTTTGCTTCTAAGAATTTAAAAGTAGCACGCTCTTGTTTCTGCATTTTCTCGGCCTGATCTGCAAAGTAAGAAGAGCTTCCCATCCAGGCATATTTACTGTCAGTCATGGCTTGGTTGAAACCAGTGTGAATTGCACCAGGTTCAATGAGCGAGATGTGTATGTTTTTCTTGAGTTGGTCCATTTCAGCGCGCAGGCCGGCCCCCGCCGCTGACAGTGCAAATTTACTCATACTGTAGGGCATGAGAAAGGGCATAGGTACTCTGCCAGCGATAGAGCTCACTAAGAGTACAGTACCTTTTTCGCGCCGAATCATGCCGCTCAGCGCAACTTGTGTCAGCTCAAGTGTGCAAAATAAATTAACTTCGAAAATTTTCCGAACACGTTGTATGTCGACTTCCGCCAACGAACCTGATTCGCCCATGCCCGCGTTGTTGACCAAGACATCAATGGCATACGGCTCGATGAGTTGTCTGTCAGCTTCCAAGGTGATGTCTAGCTTGAAAATCTCGAGAGGCGTGTTCTTGCTTTGCGCCTCAAGGCTTAGGGCTTCTGCTTGCGCCTGAGTTTGGGTGGTGGCCAGTACGCGGTGCCCTCTGGCAGCCAAGGCAAATGCTGAGTCTTTGCCGATACCAGAGCCCGCGCCCGTGATCAAAATAGTTTTAGACATGCCAAATTCGATTCTTTAAACAGAAGGGACGTAAATGCGCGAAAGTCGGTCCATAGAACACCAGTAAAAATCTCGGTGCCAACCAGCGCTTGGAAATACCACGCCCTGCATGAGGCCCCCAGTTTTGACGCGCGCTTTTTCTTGGCCAGTTTCAATGTCTAACACAAGCACCTGTTCGTCAAAGCGGCTGTAGTCATTGACGCACATTTCGCCCGTATTGGAAAACAACAGCATGTGGCTGGCAGCGCCAAAATTTTCATGGTGCCAAAGAGGATTCAATTCAGCATCGTACTCATTGCCATTTTGACTTGCGTCAATTTTCCAAGCGCGTAAATGGCGGTTGGCAGAGTCGTAGCCCACCACAATGCGGCGTTTCAAATCGATCAAGGGTGGGTTTGTAACGCAGCCGTGAGGCAGGCCGCTGATTTCCCAGCTTTGATGTGATTGAGCATCCTTCAGTGACACTCGAATGAGTCGGTTGGCGGCTTTGTGAATGCCCGCACCCAACATGCTCATGAAGTAGTTGTGCTTGCCGTTGTCCATGAACCAGCCATGCTCACCGTCGATCACCATGTCCCAGCCATAGCTTTGCGTTGAATTTTCCAGGTAATGAAACTCCCAATTGACATCGCGAACCAATTGTTGCGAAGCTTCATGCCAGTGGTATCTGAAAACGCGGCTGACGCCCACCACATACACCGTGTTGCCGTGGGCACTTAAACGAGCAATGGATGCTTCGGGGCACATCACATCGCTGCTAGCCACTCTGAAGCTGTCTGGGTGAAGCGTGGTGAGTTGAGCCGGTGTTGTATCTGACAGGTTTTTGGTCACGATCAATCCGTTGTCGAGCACGACAAAGCTGTTGTAGGCTTCATTCACGGGCAACAGAAAAGAAGCGATCAGTTTGCATTGCCGGTTGAGTTTGTGAGCATACCGGCCGTACACCACAATGATGTCCCCATTGGCATGAACAGCCATGCCGCCTGGCCACATGGGGCCACCCTCAAGCCTTGGGGAACTTTCGAGTGTTTCAAGTGTGATGGGGTCAATGCGAGAAACTTGCGCCGTTGTGGCGATGCCTAGGTAAGAACGAAGTACAGAATGCGTCAGCAGAAACACTTCCCCTGACGCACCCAATACAGTCATGGTCGACATCTGTGTGCGTTTTGACGTACACGCTAGCTTCATGCCAGGTTGTAGATCTAAGCAATGGCTGGTGTGTGGTGTTTGAAGTCTAGAGGGCCCTGCGTCCTCGCAAGGCCACGGACTGTCATAGTAACCAGAGAGTGCCATGTCTATTGCTCAATGAGCTGGCTGCTTGAGAGGGGTTCGTGTGCGCCGGCGCCAAAACCAAAATGTTGCTAAAAGTAGCACGCCAAAGATGCCGATCAGATGCAATTTGTACCTAGGCCAATAGACAAACACCAGAGAGTTGATGATGACCTGTTCAATAGGGTCGTAGCCTTTTGGCATTTCAAGCACACCATTGGCCTTGGCCCATTTGGCATAGTCTGCTTGCATGCTTAAAAACAGATCGGGTAATTCTTGCTGTAAGTCTTGCGTCTCACCAGGGTCTTTGACAATGTTGTACAAATGCCATTGACCATCGCCTACCGGAGTTAAGTTGCTGACCAATTTATAGTCACCCTTGAACAAGGCGCGGTTGCCTGACAATTCGTATCCCAATATCTCATCAGGCCTTCGAACTCTTGTCGCATCGCCAGTGATCACTGGCATCAGGCTGTGACCTGTTAAAGGATAGATGGTTTGCCCTTTGTAAAGGGTGCCAGGATGTTGAATGCTGGCCAAGTCAAGCAGGGTGGGCACGATGTCATTCACATGAGTCAGGCTGGCATGTATCTGATTGCTGGCAGACTTTGGCATGTTGGGAATACCTGAAATAATTAAGGGCACGCGAATGCCACCTTCACCTGCAAAAAACTTATAAGTGCTTAGGGGTGCTGTGGCGGCACTTGCCCAGTTGGGGCCAATGACACTGTAGGCGCCCTTGCTGCCCAAGCGATCGATGTCGCGGTTGTAATTTTGATCCAACCACCAACGGCCCACAGCCAAGGCATAAGGATCGGAGGCCTCTGCACCATTGTCAGACAAGAACATAAAAACAGTTTGATCAAATTCACCTGTTTCTTTCAAATGAGCAATGAGCCTCCCAATGTGAAAGTCCATGGCCTCTGCCATGGCAGCGTAAACCTCCATGCGACGTGCTTGATAGGTTTTTTCTGATGCACTCAATGAATTCCATGCCACATGGGTTGAAGGTAAATGGGCCATTTGGGAGTTGGCTGGCACCAGTCCAAGGGCGATGGCTTTGTCGCGTCGTTCATTGCGCAATACATCCCAACCTTTGTCGTAGCGACCTTTGTATTTGTCGATGAACGACTGAGGTGCCTGAAGAGGGATGTGGTTGGCTTGGAATGCGATATACGCAAAAAAGGGTTTGTCTGATTTGGCGTCGGCTTGAAGGTACTCGAGTGTTTTGTTGATGTAAAACTCAGTGGAGTAAAACTCTTTGGGCATCTTTGCTTCTTGCCCGTTGTCGTACCAGTAAACCTTGTCTGTGAGGTCTAAGTAAAGCTTATCTGTTTCCCAATTGTCCGAACCGCTGTCGCCCATCACCAGGGACCGATCAAATCCTCTGGCAGGTGGTAAGTTGTGCGGCTCTTTGCCGACATGCCATTTGCCGGCGACATAGGTTCTGTAGCCACTGTCCTGAAGCAAGCTGGATACTGTGACCACACGTTGATTCAGAACACTCAAGTAACCCGCACGACCCACATGCGACTGGGGAATGGTCTCTCGCATGTTGCCTACGCCATTCAGGTGATTGTCCACGCCTGTGAGCAACATGGACCGCGTCGGTGAGCAAGACGCGCTAACATGAAAATTTGAAAAGCGCATGCCAGATTGCGCCAACTGGTTCAGGTTGGGTGTTTGAATTTCACTGCCAAATGCTCCAACGTCACTGAAGCCCCAGTCGTCTGCCAGCATGACTACGATGTTTGGCCGCTTGGCCCACACAGGTGTGCAAATAAAAAGTGCGGCGCAGGCGCAAAGTGCCAGCCAAGATTTGAGGGTACTGCTTGTGAATGTCATGGTTCAATAAGAGGGAGGCAGATCAAATCGATCGTGCAAAGCTTTTTCAATGACCCAGAATCTGTCTTGACCCCAGACTGCAGTGTCTTCAAATTTGAAGGAGGGAACACCCCACAAACCCAGCGCAAAAAGTGCTTCTCTGTTTTGTTCTGCAACTGCGCGCCAATGTTGCTCATTGGATTCGCTCTTCAAAATATCTTTGGCTGCTTGCCAGTTAAGGCCACTTCGCTCGACGATGACTTTGAGATGCGCATCTGTGCCAGCATCTAAACCTTCAGACCAAACACCTTGCATGAAAGAACTGACATAGTTTTCAGCCAATTCATGCATTTGTGCGAAAGGGATCAGGGCCAAACCTCGCTCAGTGGGTTTGCCCACAGGGTCATTGAGTCGGCCAAATGGTACGCCTTGCACAAAGGCTTCGCGAGCAGCATCGAGGCTAATGTATTTTCTTTTTTCGGCGGGTACTGGTAAGCCACGCATCACCATGGGCAAAACATAGCGTAAGTTGATTTGAACGCCATTGGCCTTGGCCCAAGGAAACAATTTGGCACAGCTGATAGCGGAGTAGGGACTTCTTAAAGAGAAAAAGAAATCGATGCTTGTGCCTTCTGGCACATGGTCTAAGCTTTGATATTGCGGTGTGAAAAAGAGGGGCGCGCGTTGCCCCTCTTTTGACAGATGAGTTTGCTTTGAAAGACCCAGAGCGTGAAGCCGATCTTCTAGGTGATGCAGTCGATCAATGCCCCAATACCATTCACCTTCGTAATAAATGACGCCACTTAAATAGTGCCCCCATTTTTTTCTCAAGCGATGCGAAGTGAGAAGTGATTCTTTGCTGATGGGGGTGAGCGCTACCGAAGAGTTTGGCACGCCTGTCCATTGAAGCCCATACTGTTGAGCCAATCGAGAAGCATCAACTTGGCTATAGGCTTTTAATTTTTCGCGTTCTGGTACCGCAGAATTTTCAGGTTGCCCTACCAAATGTTGCACGACTGAAACCGAAAATTTATTTTGTAGCAGCGGAATGGCTTGTGCTAACAAGAGGGAGTAGGGATCTTCCAACTCATGGAAGAAATGCAAAACGTGAGGACGTTGTTGAGCGCTTCGTTTGACTTCTGCTTTTTCACGAAGCGCAAGAAGTCGGCTGCGAGATAAAAAACGTTGGCTGATGACCGGCATCAGCCAACTTTTGAGACTTCTAATGGCCATTGACTTTAGGTTTGAAACTTAAGCGCACTGACCTCAGGCATTCAAGCTTGAATTACCAAGCTTTGACAAAGCGCAGTTGCAATGACTTGGCAACGATGGCATTGCGGCCACCGAAGTTGTCGCTGTATTGCAAATTCACACCTGCATCTTTGCCTGGAAGTTTGAAGGAGACAAAGGGGCCCACGCCATTGGTTTTGTAACGATTGCCGCCAGCTGGAACACCCGTGCCCGTGTCATCAGAAATTTGTTGTGTCGACAAAATATTCACGCCATAGGCCCAATCGCCACTGACTTTGACGATGCCTGCTTCGGCATATAGAAAGTTGCCACTTTTGTAATCAGTATCTTTGTTGCGGGTGTTGATGCCATAAGAAACACGGCCTGCTACTGTGACACCAGCGTCCCAAGTGGAGTCAGAGTGCTTGGGGTTCAAGTTGTAAGTAACGGCAACACCTGGGCGCAATGTGTAGAAATTACCAAAGCCTGGGTTGGGGCCGCGATTTTTGTCGTAGGAGCCTGTCGGAACAAACAGGGAAACACCAGCGGCAACCTTCAAGCGATCGGCATGGCGGACCCACACTGTTGTCAGCTCGGCATCACCCACACCTGAGGTTTCAAGATTTTGGGTGGCGCTGGCTGCTGCAATGCGCGCCTGAACTTGCGCATTGGCGGCTGCTGTACCCGCATTCAGTTGCCCCACTATCGGAGCGCTCAAGGGCGGAACAGTGGCTGCGGGAATGAGTGTGCCAGCAGGTTGAGTGACCAAATAAGTGCGCTTTTGTTGAATGAAAGGCACGTTGATGGCAAAAGCCACATGGCCATTGGCGTATGTGCCTTCTGTCAAATAGCCACCCACCAAATTCAATTGGGTTTGATCTTGGTTGAATGCCAACTTACCTGCTGGAAATGCCACTCTGTAGGGCAGTGCGGGATTCAGCTGAATAGGCGAAATGGCAGGAGGGGCTACATCGTTGCCAGATGCATCTGCGATTTTGTAAATCTGCAAATTGGTAAGACTGGCTGTTCCAAAAAATCCTGGATTGTCGGCAGGGGCTGCAATTTCTCCACCAAATGCGCCGATGGGTGCTTGGCGCAATTTGAAGCTTTCGGCAGCTTGTGCGTTGAAGCTACATGCCAATAAAGAAACCCATGGCAAAGTAGCAAGGATAAATTGAGGGGGCGTTGCTTTGTGCACGGCATGAATCATGGATGTCTCCCAAAAATTATAAGTGGAATCAGTACACATGTGTATTGACAATTCACTCTAGCACAGCAAAGATGAATACCAGTCTAGGGTTTTCGCTAGCGAGAGCTTTTATTCAGATGAATTTGATGTGCTACAAATGGGACATGACACTGATGGATTCACAAGCTCAAAATCAAAAGCCAAAATCGGCTGCCTCCGATGGCGCACGTTTGACGCGGGATAATTGGCTTGACGAAGCCTTTCAAGCTGTTGTCGTGGGTGGCTTTGAAAATGTCAAAGTGTTGGCGCTGGCTGAAAAACTCAAAGTGACGCGTGGCAGTTTTTATTGGCATTTCACTGATCATGCCGACTTGATTGGCAGCTTGTTGATGCGGTGGAAATTGGCCCAACTTGAGCTCGATGAAAAATTAAAATCGCATCGCAGCGAAGATCCCATTCAGGATTTGGAGTTTGTGGTGGATGCTGCTTTCAATCAAGCCGGTACAGAGCTCGAGAACCTTCGATTTGAACAAGCCTTAAGAGCCTTGAGCCATCTTCACAATGGTGCAGCTCAAATGCTGGTAGAAGTTGACGCTGAGCGCATCAATTTATTCGAGTCCAAATTTTTGGTGATTTTGAAAGACCCAGCCAAGGCGCGTGATTTGGCTGCGCTTCTTTATTTGGCCATTGTGGGTGGCTACCAGGCTTTAAGCCGGCCGGTGAATCCACCGAACATCAGGGCCTATGTGCAAGGTTTAATTTCAAACTACTTGGTTTTGAAACAAGTCACTTGAGCGTGCTAGTTCAGCCGTTCAACCACTGGCATTTTCCACTGACCATTCAATGCCTTGTCTTCTGGCCAATAAAGGCGCGCATTGAGTAAAAACGGAGCACCCCTTTGAACGGGTAACCAATTGGCCGCCGCTTCCTTTTGATCTGGCGGTGAGGCTTGTATCCAAATGTCCAGTGAGCCATCTGCATTGAAAACCAAAGGATCGCGGTCACCTAAGGCAAAACGTTGTATGGGGTTGTCTATCAGATACTCATCGGCGCCATAAGCTGTGATGGACCAGAATGCTTTAACGGGCGGCAGTGAATTGGCAGCGAAGTGCAAACGGTATCGATGTTGACCATTCAGCGCTTTGCCTTGGTGGTCAAGGGCGGTGTTGGGATACATCGCATCTTCTGGCAAGTTGGCGCCAAGCCCTACCATGGCAACCGCAGCACGCATGTTGTAGTCTGTGCCATAGCGGCCCAAATTCAAAGGCGGGTAAGACCAGCTTCCATCTTGAGCTTTTGTGTTCAATGCCTTCATGACGCGCTGGTTGGCAATCCAACGTCCTAAGCTAAAACTCAATGCGTTCGACCAGCTTAAATGGACGGCTTGGCCAGGCTTAATTTCAAGTTGAGCCAGTCTTTCAATCAGAGGGGCATCTTCTGTTGAAGCTGGGTTACTGACCATCAGTTGCATGAGTCGATTGAAAAATTCTGGGGTGCTGAGGGCTTTCATTTGTGCCACTGGCGGTAAGCTAGGTTCAAGGCTGACTTGCCAATCTGGTTTTGCATCTCTTTTCGAATCGGTGATTGCTGATGCGGAGTTTTCCGGCGTTGGCCATTTTGTAAGCCGCAGACGGTTTTGCAATTCATGCACAGTTGCAAAATCTGCTGTGCCGTTGGTTTGCGTTCTGCCAATGAGCCAGACCATGTCGGTGGGGGACTTTAAAAGAGTCATGCCCTTAGGCACCTGGCCATCCCATTTTGGGCTGGCCAATAAATAAGTGGCGCTTTGGTTGCCAGAAGTTCTAGTTCCAGGAGATGCAAACACATTGGTCCATGCATCCATGAAAGGCATCAACTCGTAACGCTTGTCGTTGGCGGGCATGTCAAACACCCATGGCCCCTCTTTCATGCTGATAAATGCTGTGGTGTAGAGCGTATCGACATTGGGCCGCACCACATCTTTAAATTGCGCGTTTGGAAATTGCCTGACCATGCGCAACTGATTTTCAGGACCGATGTATTTCGCGCTTTGAATACGCGTGGTTTCCATGATGACCAAGGGGTATCCATACAAATAAGCTTCAGCCCCTAGCGTGATTTTGTCTTTCATGGCCAGCAGCAAGGCGGCCAACAAGGTCACCAAGACCAAGGCCGAAAGCAGGATGCGTTTCAAGATCTTCATGGCTGATAAATAGTTCTAAAGCCCAAATGGCTGACTGCCAAATCTTCTTCTTGGGGTTGCCTAGACCCTGCGCGATAGCGCATGCAGTAATTGGGCGCGCACAAAAAAGAGCCGCCCTTGATCACGCGTGCTTTGGGCTGTGCATTGGCTTGAAGCGTTTTAAAGATGGGCGGTCTTTGTGCTTCATCAGGATCGAGCCCTTGCTGTGAATTTGAAATGGCAGGTCTCTCGGCTACAAACACATCCGTCGTGAGTTCCCACACATTGCCAATCATGTCGAACAGGCCAT
>SXXD01000115.1 GCA_005789685.1 Burkholderiales bacterium | reverse complement strand
ATGGAGGCGTCTACGATCACATCGTTGGGTGCGTGCAAGTTGGTGATGCCTTTGGCGGAATCCACCATGGCCAAATCGGGGCGGTGCTCGTGGCAAGCGTGCAGGTCGCGAATGATTTCGTCATGCAAAGAATGGGGCAAGGATTCAATCTTTTCATAAAGATCGACCATGCCGTTGTTGACATTGATACCCAACTCATCAAACAACTTGCCATGCTTCTCAAAGGCTTCTTTGTAGAAGATTCTGACAGCGTGTCCAAACACGATGGGGTGTGACACTTTCATCATGGTGGCTTTGACGTGCAAGGAGAACATCACGCCAGATTTGCGGGCATCTTCCATCTGCTCTTCGTAAAACTCGCACAACGCTTTTTTACTCATGAACATGCTGTCGACTATTTCGGCAGCCTGCAAAGAGACCTTGGCTTTCAAGACCACCGTTTTGCCTGACTTGGTGATGAGTTCCATGCGAACATCGCGTGCTTTGTCCAGCGTCATGGATTTCTCGCCATGGTAAAAGTCGCCGTGTTTCATGTGAGCCACGTGCGAGCGTGATGCCATGCTCCATTCGCCCATGCTGTGTGGGTTTTTTCTAGCGAAGTTCTTCACAGCCAGCGGGGCGCGGCGGTCTGAGTTGCCTTCACGCAAAACAGGATTGACGGCACTTCCTAAACATTTGGAGTATCTAGCGCTGATGGCTTTATTAGCATCTGTTTTGGGATCTTCAGGGTAATCAGGAACCTTGAATCCTTGAGATTGAAGTTCTTTGATCACGCCAGCCAACTGGTGCACAGAAGCGCTGATGTTGGGCAATTTGATGATGTTGGTTTCTGGGAGCAGTGTGCGCTTGCCCAAATCTGCCAGGTTGTCTGCGACCCTTTGTTCGGGTGTCAGGTATTCTGGAAATTCGCCCAAAACTCGGCCTGCAACAGAAATGTCGCTGGTTTCAATTTCGATGTCAGCAGGCTGCGTGAAGGTCTGAATGATTGGCAAAAAGGCTGCTGTCGCTAGGTAGGGAGCCTCGTCGGTCAGGGTGTAAATGATTTTGGATTTTTGATTGGCCATTTTCGTCCTCGTTTTTATAACTGCGTGAGAGATTGATGCATGCAGTATTAGATCTTAAAAGTAGGGCCTGACAGCCCGCTGATGGGGCTGTCGTGATAAAAAATGAGATCAAATTTCGCAATGCGAAAAGAATGAGGTTAATCTTAAATTCATTTGCCACACAAGACCTTGACGCTTGCCATGGCCGTGTCAACTAAGCGATCTCGGCGTGGCATGATGAGCGCATGAATCGAAGCGGAGCCATCAACCCATGAAAGAGCAAGCCATTCACTGGGAGACCAGTGGTACCAGCCGCATTCCTTTTGCTGTTTACACCCAACCTGACACGCATGCCAAAGAACTAGAGCGTTTTTTTTACAAAGCTCACTGGAGTTATGTGGGCCTAGAAGCAGAAATCCCCAATCTGGGTGACTTCAAAAGGACGGTCATTGGTGAGCGCTCTGTGATCATGACGCGGAGTCAAGATGGCCATGTCCATGTGGTCGAAAATGTGTGCGCGCATCGGGGCATGGCATTTTGCCGCGAGCGCCATGGCAACAAAAAAGAATTGGTCTGTCCTTACCACCAGTGGAGCTATGCGCTGGATGGCAAATTGCAGGGTGTGCCCTTCAGGCGCGGCGTCCGCCAAGACGGCAAAGTCAATGGCGGCATGCCGGCAGATTTTGACCCCAAGGATCATGGCTTGAATGCGTTGAAAGTGGCCTTGCGCGGTGGCGTGGTGTTTGCTTCCTTTGACCCTGAAGTGGAGTCCTTGGAGGACTTCATGGGGCCCACCATCCTTCAGTACTTTGATCGTATGTTCAATGGTCGCCAATTGAAAATTTTGGGCTACAACAAGCAACGCATTCCAGGCAACTGGAAGCTTATGCAAGAGAACATCAAAGACCCTTACCACCCAGGTTTGTTGCACACTTGGTTTGTCACCTTTGGACTTTGGCGAGCAGACAATAAAAGCGAGCTTCGCATGGATGAGCACCATCGGCATGCGGCCATGATTTCAACCCGCGGTTCTGCGGGGCAAGCCACCGGCCAAGCATCCGATGTGACGCAAGTGAGCAGTTTCAAAGCCAGCATGCAATTGCACGACCCTAGCTTCTTAGACATCGTGCCAGAGGCATGGTGGGGCGGGCCAACCGCGGTCATGATGACTTTGTTTCCCAGTGTTATTTTTCAGCAGCAAGTGAACAGCGTATCAACGCGTCACATTCAGCCCGCCGGCCATGGTGCATTCGACTTTGTCTGGACTCATTTTGGCTTTGAAGACGACACAGAAGAGATGACAGAGCGACGTTTGCGCCAAGCCAACTTGTTTGGGCCGGCCGGCTTTGTGTCTGCAGACGATGGTGAAGTGATTGAGTTTTCTCAACAAGCCTTTGAAAGCAAACCGCAGCATCGCACCTTGGCCGAGTTAGGTGGGCGCGATGTTGAAGAAACAGAGCACATGGTAACAGAAACACTCATCCGCGGCATGTACAAGTACTGGCGCAAAGTGATGGAGAACTGATCATGGTGGACATGCAAACTTGGTTTGGCATTCAACAACTCTATGTTGATTACACCAGCGCAGTTGACAGCGGAAAATGGGATTTGTGGCCAGAATTTTTCACTGAAAAGTGTGTCTACAAACTTCAGCCTCGCGAGAATCATGAGCGGGGTTTTCCTCTGGCCACTTTGTCGCTCACCAGCAAAGGCATGCTCAAAGACCGGGTCTATGGCATTTCCGAAACTTTGTTCCATGACCCCTATTACCAACGACATGTGGTGGGCGCGCCCGTTGTGCGCAAAGTAGAACAAGGCCGTATTTTCAGTGAAGCCAACTACGCAGTTTTTCGCACCAAGCTCGATAAAGAGTCGACCGTTTTCAATGTGGGCCGCTACCTTGACATCATTGTACAAACGCCAGAGGGCTTTAAATTTGAAGAGCGCCTGTGCATCTATGACAGTGAGATGATTCCCAACTCCATCATTTATCCCATCTAAACATGAGCAACTGGATTGACGTAGCCTCTGAGGCTGATTTATTTGAAGGTGCAGGCATTGCTGTTACCCCGCTGAATTTCGACATCGCTATTTTCAAAGTGGATGATGGCGTGTTTGCGATCAACAATGAATGCAGTCATGGCAATGCCAAGCTTTGCGAAGGTTTCGTCGAGGGCAACTTTGTGGAGTGCCCTTTTCACCAAGCACTGTTTGATGTGCGCGATGGCTCCATTGCATGCGGCCCAGCCACAGAGCCTGCCAAAGCATGGCCCGTCAAAATTGAGAATGGGCGGGTCTTTTTAGATTTGGCGGCCAATGCCTGAATGGCAGATCTGCTAAGTCGAAATTCTGCTAAGTGGCAGACCAACTGGGTTTTCGTTTTTCTATGAACGCCTGCACACCCTCGAGTGCCGAGTTGTCCATCATGTTGCAAGCCATGGTTTGAGACGCGTATTCGTAGGCTTTTTCAATGCCAGTTTCGAGTTGCATGTAAAACAACTCTTTGCCCATGGCCAGCGCAACTTGAGGCTTTGAAAGAATTTTGACAAGCAAGGTCTCTAGGCAGGCGTCGAGTTGCTCGGGAGAGGCAATTTGATTGATCAAGCCTTGCTTCAAGGCATCTTCGGCGTTTAAAAAATCGCCAGTGACCAACATTTCAAAAGCGGCTTTGCGCGACACATTGCGTGACAAAGCCACACTGGGGGTGGCGCAAAACAGACCCAAATTGACACCGCTAACCGCAAACTTGGCCTCCGAAGAAGCCACAGCCAAATCGCATTGCGCAACCAGTTGGCAGCCTGCGGCCGTGGCAATGCCCTGCACCTTGGCAATGACGGGTACTTGCAATTTTTGAATGCTCATCATCATTTCACCGCATTGCGAAAAGAGCTTTTGGTAGTAATCCATAGAAGGCTCTGCGCGCATTTGCCTTAGGTCATGACCTGCACAAAAAGCTTTGCCAGACGCTGCAATGACAAGTACCCGCAGCTTCTGGCTTTTGGACAAATTATCGAGCTCGCTTTGCAAGGCCGTGAGCATCTCTTCGCTCAGAGCGTTGAAAGCGGCTGGCCGATTCAAGGTGAGGGTGCACACGCCGCGATCGTCGTCGTGCCGAAGAACCAAGGGAGCGTCTGCTTGTGTCATGGTGATTGCCTTTTGAATTCAGTTGGAATTTTTGGCGCGTTCGCGCAGTTGGAATTTTTGTATTTTGCCTGTAGAGGTTTTTGGAATTTCCTCAAAGCGAATTTCTTTGGGCACTTTGTAGCTGGCTAACAAGTTTTTGCAATGCGCTATCAACTCGGCTTGAGACACGGTGGCACCAGATTTGACCTCTACAAATGCCAAAGGTGACTCGCCCCACTTGGGGTCTGGTTTGGCAACCACTGCGCACGCCAACACAGAGGGGTGGCGATAGAGGGCGTCTTCTACTTCGAGAGAGCTGATGTTTTCACCGCCTGAGATGATGATGTCTTTGCTGCGATCTTTGATTTTTACATAGCGATCGGGCTCCATCACGGCCAAGTCACCGGTGTGAAACCAGCCACCTGAAAATGCCTCTTGGGTGGCCCTTGGGTTTTTCAAATAGCCCTTCATCACAATGTTGCCCTTGAACATGATCTCGCCCATGGTGGTGCCATCGGCAGGGCACTCGGCCATGGTTTCGGGGTCCATGACAGTCATGCCTTCTTGAAGCACATACCGCACACCTTGTCTGCCATTCAAGCGAGTTTGTTCTGTCAGACTTTCGTGGGCCCAAGATTCTCGTTTGACTGCCACGCTGGCGGGACCATAAACTTCTGTCAGGCCATAAACATGCGTGATGTCAAAACCAATTTTGGCCATGCCTTCAATCATGGCTGCGGGTGGCGCGGCGCCTGCCACCATGCCCCTGACTTGCTGTTTGATGCCAGCGCGCATGCTTTCGGGGGCGTTGTAGATCAGGCTGTGAACGATGGGGGCAGCGCAGTAGTGATTCACGCCGTGTTCGCGCATGGCATCTAAGATGGGCTGAGCTTCGACGCGGCGTAAGCACACGTGCGTGCCGGCCAGCATGGCCACCGTCCAAGGAAAGCACCAGCCGGTGCAATGGAACATGGGCAAGGTCCATAAATAAGTGGGGAAGTGCGGCATGGTCCAAGTGGCTACATTGCTCACAGCGTTCAGGTAAGCGCCGCGGTGATGCGTGACAACACCCTTGGGGTCACCTGTGGTGCCGCTGGTGTAGCTGACGGCAATGGCATCCCACTCGTTTTGCGGACCTTCTAATGTGGACAAAGGTTCGTGCAATGCGAGCCAAGCTTCATATTCAAATTGCCCCAGCTGCTCCCCAGGGCCTGTGTATTCAGAGTCGCAAACATCGACCACCACAATGGACCTGCCAAATTGGGTTTTCAAAATATCCAAGGCTTTGCCCATAACCGGCGCAAACTCTCGGTCTGTAATGAGAACGGCGCACTCGCAGTGATTGAGTTGCCAGGCAATCAGGGCGGCATCAAGCCGGGTGTTGAGAGGATTGAGCACAGCATTGAGAGCAGGCACCGCATAGTGAACTTCTACCATCTCTGGGATGTTGGGCAACATGGCGCTGACCGTGGTGCCGCGCTGCACGCCCAGTGATTGAAGCGCAGCGGCAAGCCGTGCAGATCTGTCTCGCGTTTGGGCCCATGTGTATTTTCTGTGTCCATGCACAACCGAACATAAATCGCCAAAGATCTCGGCACTTCGCTCCACAAAGCTGACTGGTGAAAGCGCCGTGAAATTGGCTGAATTTGGATCTAGGTCTTGATCAAAGATGTTGGTCATTTTGAAATTCCATGAACGGATGTTTGGGTGGCTGCATTCAAGGCTTGATCGATGTCCCACAAAATATCATCGATGTGTTCAAGGCCCACCGAAATTCGAATCATGTCGGGGCCAACACCAGCAGCCAATTGTTGTTCCTCATTGAGTTGTCGATGCGTGGTGCTAGCGGGGTGGCTAATGAGGGTGCGGGTATCGCCAATATTGACCAAGTGGCTCATGAAGCGGGCTGCTTCAATGAACTTCACCCCTTGCTCTAAGCCACCTTTCACACCAAAAGCCAGCAAGCCCGATGCGCCTCGCATTTGTTTTTGGACCAATGCATGTTGCGGGTGGTCTGGCAAGCCTGGGTAATTGACCCAAGCCACACGCGGATCATTTTGTAAAAACTGCGCCACAGCCAAAGCATTGCTGCAGTGCCTTTCCATGCGCAAAGGCAGGGTTTCAACGCCCTGCAAAATTTGCCAAGCGCTCATGGGACTGAGGGATGCACCATAGACCCTGAGACACTCCATGCGACAGCGCATGGTGAAGCCAAAGTCGCCAAAGGTTTCATAAAACTTCACACCGTGGTAGCCCGGTGAAGGCTCGGTCATGCCCGGAAATTTACCGTTGTCCCAGGGAAACTTGCCGCTTTCTACAATGACACCGCCCAAAGTGGTGCCATGGCCTGCTAAATACTTGGTAGCTGAGTGCACTACCACATCAGCGCCAAATGCAATTGGATTGCATAGAAACGGACTGGGTACTGTGTTGTCAATGATGAGGGGCAGGCCATGCGCATGGGCCACATCGGCAATGGCTGCAATGTCCAAAACCAACATGCTCGGATTGCCCAAGCTTTCTGCAAAGATGGCGCGGGTATTGGGTCGAATGGCAGCCGCAAAGGCATCGGCCTTGCTGGCGTCTACAAAGGTGGTTTGAATGCCAAACTTGGCCAAGCTAACAGCCAGTAAAGTGACGGAGCCCCCATACAAAGCGCTGGCTGCCACCACATGATCGCCCGATTGCAAAATGGTCATGAGCGCCATCGATTCAGCAGCCATGCCCGATGCAGAGGCAACGCCAGCTCTGCCGCCTTCTAGCGCAGCAACACGTTCTTCCAGCACGGCAACGGTAGGGTTGCTAAGCCTTGAGTAAACATTGCCAAAGGTTTGGAGGTTGAACAAAGAGGCTGCATGGTCGGCGCTGTCAAACACAAAGCTGCTGGTTTGATAGATGGGCAGGGCGCGTGCACCGGTGGCGGCATCGGGAATTTGGCCAGCGTGAATGGCCAATGTTTCGGGACGAAAGTTGTGGTCGCTCATGCTGAGGCTCAATCTATGGGACGTTTTGCAGAGATGATGCCAGTGTTGACCCCGACCCAGTTGAGCCCGCCAAAAATTCGAGCATGTTCAATTTTGACGCAGCGATTGGTGACAGAAAGCCTGCCATGCGTGAGAAACAATTCACTGGCTTCACTGTTTTCTACCCCAAGTTGCTGCCACAAACAGGCCGCGCCAATTTGAAATGCCTCTTGAGCAATCGGCAAGACGTCTTCGGTTTT
>SXXD01000114.1 GCA_005789685.1 Burkholderiales bacterium | reverse complement strand
GAGTTTTCTGAAAATAGAAGCTTCTTGAGGCAAATAGGACAGCCCCATGCGAGCCCGGCGGTGGATGGGCATGCGTGTGACGTCTTCGCCATCAATCAAAATTTGACCGCCATCGGTGCGCACCAAGCCCACAATCATGTAGAAGGAGGTGGTCTTACCGGCACCATTGGGTCCTAACAAACCCACCACTTCACCTTTTTCAACCTTGACCGATACGTCAAACACCACTTGGCGGCTGCCATAAGACTTTTGCAAATGGCGCGCTTCAAGGCTGCTGATTTCGGCGGAAGCGCTCATGGCTTGTCTGCACCGGTGCGTGTGCTCGGTTTCAAAACAGGCCCAGCAACGGGCGGTGAAAGTTCATTGGTTTTAGGACGTGGTGTGATGGTGGCCTTGACGCGTTGGCTACCAGAAGTGTTGCCTGGCAGGCCGGTTTTGCCATCGACCGAGAAAACTTCGGTGTTGTTGTTGACCAAGATTTGTTGGCCTTGAATGCGGTCGGCCACCACTTGGCCGCGCAGCAAGCGCAGTTCAGCGCGTTGGGTAAGTGTCAGGGTATCGGCCTGGCTGTTGTAAATAACCGATTCTGCTTCTCCCTCTGTGAATTCGTCTAAGCCTTCGCGTTTTTGGCGGAAGAAAATGCGTTCGCCAGGTTCTGCCCACAATTTGGCGACTTGGTTACCTTGCTTGTCTTGTTTGACTTCCATGCGAGCCGCTTTCATGACCAAGGACCCCTTGGTCATGACAACTCGGCCAGTGAAGGTGGTGAGCTGTTGTTGGTCGTCGTGCTTGAGCGAATCGGCCTCAACGTTCATGGGTTTGTCTTTGTCCGCTTTTTCGGCGAAAGCGCTTTGAGCCGCAAGGGCGGCCAGGGTGCAAAGCAATGTGATGAACTTGAGTTTCATAAAGGCGCGAATCTTGCTTTATTGTAGGTGTTCAGAGGGGATGCACACCTGTTTGGAAGAAAAATCGCAAAAAAAAGCCCGCCGAAGCGGGCTGATGCGCAACACCTGCTTTGAATCAGGCGCGGCCTTGTCGTACCAGGGCCAACAAAGACTCTGTGACTTGAAGTGCACGGTCCATGCTGCCGGCCAATGTGCCATCGATGTAGTACTTGCCTGCGACGCCCAATGAAGGAACACCTTCAATCTTGAAATCATTTTGCAATTGAACGGCCCGCTTGAGTTTGCTGGCCACGCCAAATGATTTGGCTGTGTCTGCAAATTTATTTTTATCGACACCTTGCTTTTCGACCCACGCCAAAATGCTGGCATCGGTGTTCAGTGCCAAACGTTCGACATGAATGGCTTGGAACACTTTGCCGTGTACTTTGTCTAACAAGCCCATGGCTTCCAAAGAAAAATACAAACGTTGCTGGGGCGCGAAGTCTTCTCTGAAAGCGACGGGTATGCGGCGCACCACCACATCTTTGGACGCATTTTTCACCCATTGTGCAAAGGCGGGTTCGAAGGCGTTGCAGTGAGAGCAGCTGTACCAAAAGAATTCAATCACTTCAATTTTGCCGGCTTCAGATTCGGTTGGCACGGCACGGTCTAACTTGGTGTAGTCCTTGCCCGCGACAAACTTGGCGGGGCCTTGCGCGAAAGCTGTGTTGCTCAAACCTAAGCCGCCAAGGGCTGCGGCGGTGCTTAAGCTGGCTAAAGAAAATTCACGGCGTTTCATATCGTGCTCCTGATTAAAAAAGGGTTTGCTTAAGTTTAGCGTTGTACGCGAACCAAGGCGGCATCCATGCCACTGGCATCTAATCGTGCCTTGATTTTTTCTGCTTGATCTTTGTCATCAAAAGGGCCGCTTCGAACACGAAAGATAGCGCGCCCAGCTTGCTCACGTTCACTGACCTTGGCTTCAATGCCCATCATGGACAGTTTGGCTTTTTGGGCGTCTGCGTCAGCTGCAGATTTAAAGGCACCTGCTTGCACAAAATAGGTGAAAGGATCGTTGGTGGCTGGCGCTTTGTTCGCGGGCTGTGGCGTGGCCGCAGGTGGTGGTTTAGATGCGGCAGGCGCAGGCGCTGTAGGCGTGGATGCTGCTGGCGCTGAGTTCGGATTTTGTTTCTTGGCCAGATCTGCCAAGGGATCGGCCGTCACTGCAGGTGCGGGTGCACCGGCACCAGGATTGGGTACGCCTGCGGTGGCAGCGGTAGGTTTGGCAGTCGTAGCGTCTGCCGGTACTTCTGGCGTAACGGGTTTGCTTTGTATCGCGCCGTTTGGATTCCAGTCTTTGTTTTTTTCCGCTTCCACCGCATCTTGATCGGCAGAACGTGATTGGTTCTTGTTGCTAAATGGCATCGGCACTTTGGTGACGTACATGGCGACACCCAAGGCAATGATGAGGCCAATGACCAAGCCTAGAACAAAGCCCAGCAAGGTGCCACCACGCTGGCTCTGGATGTTGGAGTGGGACATGTTGTGAAGTGCTCTTAAGGTCATATCGAAAAAACGGCCGTCTAAATTACATCTGCTCAGGTGCGGACACACCCAAGATTTTCAAGCCATTTTGCAAGACTTGTGCGCAGGCTGCAACCAAGGCCAAGCGGGCCAGTTTGAGGGGTTCTTCTTCCACCAAAATGCGCTCTGCATCGTAGTAGCTGTGGTAGCTGGCGGCCAAGTCGCGCAGGTAAAACGTCACGTCGTGCGGCGCAAAGTCTTGCGCTGCATCGGTCAGCATGGCAGGGTATTTGGCCAACAGCAACATGAGAGCCTGAGCTTTGGGGTTGTCTAAATTAGACAAATCGACTTGGGCCAAGCTGGCCACATCGCCACCCCAAGTTCGTAAAATGGAGCAAATGCGAGCGTGCGCATATTGCACGTAATACACCGGGTTGTCGTTGTTTTTGGCCAAAGCCAAATCAATGTCGAACACGTATTCGGTATCGGGCTTGCGGCTGAGCAAAAAGAAGCGCACTGCATCTTTGCTGGTCCACTCAATCAGATCGCGCAAGGTGACATAGCTGCCAGCGCGTTTAGAAATTTTCACTTCCACACCGCCGCGCATGACGCGCACCATGGTGTGCAACACATAGTCGGGGTAGCCCTCTGGAATGCCAGCGCCGGCGGCTTGCAAGCCTGCTCGCACGCGTGCAATGGTGCCGTGGTGGTCGGTGCCTTGAATGTTGACCACTTTGGTAAAGCCGCGTTCCCATTTGGCAATGTGGTAGGCCACATCGGGCACAAAGTAGGTGTAGGAGCCGTCGCCTTTTCGCATGACGCGGTCTTTGTCATCGCCGTAGTCGGTGGACTTGAGCCACAGCGCGCCATCTTGTTCGTAGGTCTTGCCTGCTTCTTGAAGCTTTTTCACTGCAGCGTCAACACGGCCGCTGGTGTAAAGACTTGACTCAAGGTAGTAGTTGTCAAACTTGACCTCGAAGGCTTTCAAGTCGAGGTCTTGCTCGTGGCGCAAATAGGCTACGGCAAATTCGCGCATTCCATTTAAATCGCTCAGATCGCCACTGCCTGTAAATTCGCGGTCGTCAGACTTGACAGTTTTCTTTGCCAAAAAATCTTGCGCAATGTCTTGGATGTATTCGCCGTTGTAGGCGGCTGCGTTGTCACCACTGGGCCACTGTGCATCACCTGGCTTGAAGCCTTGTGCGCGCAACTGTGTCGACGTAGCCAAGGTATTAATTTGAACGCCCGCGTCGTTGTAATAAAACTCGCGGTACACGGACCAGCCTTGCGTGGCAAACAAATTGCAAATGGTATCGCCCAAAGCGGCTTGTCTGCCATGGCCCACATGCAAAGGCCCTGTTGGATTGGCAGACACAAATTCCACCAACACTTTTGCGTTGCGCTCTGCTTGCTTGCCAAAGCAAGAAGCAGCATGCAGCACCTCTTTGATGACAGCTTGTTTGGCGCTGGGTTTGAGCTTGAGGTTTAAAAACCCAGGCCCTGCAACGTCAATACTTTCTACCCATTGGGTGAAAGCGGGCGTAGCCATGAGTGCGGTGCGCAACGCTTCGCCCACTTGTCTGGGGTTTTGCCCCAAGGGCTTGGCCAAGTGCATGGCAGCCGTGCAGGCCAGATCGCCATGGGCGGCTACCTTGGGGGATTCAAAAATGGCTTTGGCACCAGCACCAGAATGCAGGCGTTCGAGTTCGGCGGCAAGGGCCGACAGTAATTTTTGTTTGGCTAAGAGCATGCCTCGATTTTACGGGGCGCTTTGCCAAGTTGCGGGCAAGCTGTAGTGATGCTTTAAAAAGTCGATCCAAAGGCGCAATCGCAGGGGTAAATGCTTTCTTTGGGGAAAAACACCGTAAATGCCGTTGGGCGGGGCGGCAAACTCGGCCAGCACCTCGACCAGTTGACCCGATCGGATGTCATTTTCTACCTCCCAGGTACTGCGCCAGGCGATGCCCATGCTCGCCAGACACCACCCGTGCAAAACTTGGCCATCGGAGCAGTCTAGGGGGCCGTGCGGGCGCAAGTGGGTGACCTCGGGGCCTTCAGCAGGGTCTGAGGGCGGGACTTTGAAGGCCCATCCGCGCGTTTGGGAGGCATCGCTAGACAGTGTGAGGCAACTGTGCTGAAGCAAATCGGATGGCATTTTGGGGGTGCCATGTTCGGCCAAATAGGCGGGGGTGGCCACGCACATGCGCCGGTTGTCGGCCAATCGCACACTGACCAAAGATGAATCGGGCAAGTCGCCAACGCGCACCGCAAAGTCGAAGCCTTCGCCGGCCAAGTCAATCACCCGATCGCTTAGGTTGAGCGAGATTTTGACGTCTGGATTTTGAGCATGAAACAAAGGGGCGAGGGGTGCCACATGCCTGCGCCCAAAACCCGCGGGTGCGGTAATGCGCAAATGACCGCTGGCTTTCAAGCCACCGGCTGAAACGCTGTCTTCCGCATTGGCTACATCGCTTAGAAGGCGTTGACAATTTTCTAGAAAGGCGCTGCCCTCGTGCGTCAAGCTGATGCGCCTAGTGGTTCGCAACAACAACTTCACACCCAAGTGCGATTCCAAAGCATCTAGCCTTCTGCCAATGATGGCGGGGGCCACGCCTTCCGCACGGGCTGCTGCACTCAAGCTGCCGCGTGTGGCAACCGATACAAAGGATTCAAAAACTTTGAGTTTGTCCATGTTTCAAGGGCTTGTCTGTTTGCGGTTTAAGCCGCCTCGTTGGGGTGACTCAGTTTTTGAATTTCTTCTGAGTTGTAGCCTAAGCTGCTCAATAAACCTTCGTTGTGCTGACCTAAACGAGGCGCAGAATGGCGAACCTTCAAGCGAGTTTGGTTCAGGCTTAGTGGCAGCAGCACAGTTTGAATTTCACGACCATCGTTCAGCTCGACAGGCGCCAGTCCACCCGTGGCCTGTAGGTGCGGGTCATTGAGCAAATCATGCGGCGCTGTGATGGGTGCATATGGCAATGAATTTTTCTCAAACACAGCGCTTAAATGGGCCGCTGAAAAAATTTGAAGTCGTTCGCGCAGTATGGGTATGAGCCAGTCGCGCGCTCTGACGCGGTCGTTGTTGCTTAGCAAGCGAGGGTCATTGAGCAGGTCTGGGTAATTGAACGCATCACAAAATAATTTCCAAGCGGTGTCACTCACAACCGCTAGAAATATTTGTTCGCCATCCTTCACCACAAACACGTCGTAGACAGCCCACGCAGATATTCTCTCGGGCATGGGCGCCGCCGCTTGGCCAGTGACTTGGTATTGCAGCATGTGCTGCGCCACCAAAAACACATTGTTTTCAAACAAAGCGCTTTGAACTTCTTGGCCTTCACCCGTTTGAGCACGTTGCGCCAAAGCGGCCATGGCACCTATGGCGCCAAACATACCGCCCATGATGTCGTTCACACTGGTGCCTGCGCGCAGTGGATCGCCGCGTCGGCCCGTCATGTAGGCCAAGCCGCCCATCATTTGCACCACCTCATCAAGGGCTGTGCGGTGCTCGTAGGGTCCCGGCAAAAAACCCTTCAGTGAAACGTAGATGAGCCGTGGATTGAGTTTCTTCAAGCTCTCGTAATCCAAGCCCAGTTTTTTCATGGTGCCTGGTTTGAAGTTTTCACAGACGATGTCTGCGGTGGCGATCAAACGCAATGCTGCTTCTTTGCCTTCTGGGGTTTTTAAATCTAGGGCAAGGCTTTTTTTATTCCGATTGAACATTGGAAAAAAACCAGCACCCGAGCCCAACAGTTTGCGGGTATTGTCGCCCTTATGGCCGTGCCCGATGGGCTCCACTTTGATCACTTCTGCGCCCAAATCTGCCAGCACCATGCCGCAGGTGGGGCCCATCACCATGTGGGTGAATTCGACCACCCGGATGCCTTCATAGGGTAGGCCATCGGGCGTGCCAACTTCACGGGTCAATTCACGGTCTGATGTCATTCTGGCTTTGAGGTGTGGCAATGCTTGTTTTTTAAGGTTGGACAATATTTTCACTAATTTTGTAGCATTTGGCTCCGATCTTTGCATAAAAGTCACAAGTCAAAGGATATTTCCCTAATTTGTGAATGCTGAAACATCGAATAAAGTGAGGCTAATCCAAGGCGTAAGTGTTTTCTTGCTGCCTGCAAGCTGTTGAATTCAGCTCGCACTTGTTTTGTTTTTTTATCTGAGGCTATTTATGACCGATCGCATTGCCATTCACGGACTTCACGTGGCCACACCGCTTTATCGCTTTATTGAGGACCAAGTCTTGCCTGCTGTGGGCGTGAAAAGCAAGGCCTTTTGGTCAGGCTTTGATGGCATCGTGAAAGACTTG
>SXXD01000113.1 GCA_005789685.1 Burkholderiales bacterium | reverse complement strand
GCCCAACGAGCTACCAGACTGCTCCACCCCGCGGTAAGAAAGAGAGTATACCTTGTTAGTCAGCTTTAATACTTAAGAATTTAAATTTAAAGCTGAGTTACTGGGTGATTAGGCTTCAGGCGCTTGATCGGCCACATCGGGACGATCAACCAATTCGACCAAAGCCATGGGTGCATTGTCGCCAACGCGGTAACCCATTTTCAAGATGCGTGTGTAACCACCGGGGCGTGCGTTAAAGCGAGGGCCCAGGTCTGTGAACAACTTGGTGACGCTGTCGCGATCGCGCAGGCGATTGAAGGCCAAGCGGCGGTTGGCCACTGTGTCAACTTTGGCCAATGTGATCATGGGCTCGATGACTCGGCGCAATTCTTTGGCCTTTGGCACTGTGGTTTTGATGACTTCATGCTCAATGATGGAGTTCATCATGTTTTGAAGCATTGCCAAGCGGTGTGAGCTTGTGCGGTTTAATTTACGTAGTCCGTGTCCGTGACGCATGGTGCTAATCCTTTCTTTATTAATCAGGCAGCCGTATCAGGTACTGCCCGTGCACTGCCCACCTCTTTGGTGCAGGTGGGACTTTTTTAAAACGCAGTTTGAGCTGCGTTTAAATTAACGCTTTTCTAAACCAGCGGGTGGCCAGCTTTCGAGCTTCATGCCCAATGTCAAACCACGTGAGGCCAAAACTTCTTTGATCTCGTTGAGTGACTTGCGACCCAAGTTAGGGGTCTTGAGCAATTCGTTTTCGGTGCGCTGAATCAGGTCGCCGAAGTAGTAAATGTTTTCTGCTTTGAGGCAGTTGGCAGAGCGAACAGTGAGTTCGAGCTCGTCGACTGGGCGCAGCAAAATAGGATCGAAGCTGCTGGCGCCACCGCGTTGTGCGGGGGCATCAAAGGCAGACAATTCGCTGCCTTCGAGCTGTGCGAACACAGCCAATTGCTCAACCAAAATTTTGGCGGAAGAGCGCACTGCGTCTTCAGCGCTGATGGCACCGTTGGTTTCCATCTCGATGACCAATTTGTCGAGGTCGGTACGTTGTTCTACGCGGGCGCTTTCAACTGTGTAGCTCACACGCTTCACTGGTGAGAAAGATGCGTCAAGCACAATGCGGCCGACAGATTTTGTAGGCTCATCGGCAAAACGGCGCATAGTGCCTGGCACGTAGCCACGGCCTTTTTCAACCTTGATTTGCATGTCGAGTTTGCCGCCATGTGACAGGTTGGCAATGATGTGCTCTGGGTTAATGACTTCGACGTCGTGCGGTGTTTGGATGTCAGCCGCTGTAACAGGGCCTTCGCCATCTTTGCGCAAGCTCAATGTGACTTCGTCGCGGTTGTGCAATTTGAAGACCACACCTTTGAGGTTCAACAAAATGTTGACGACATCTTCTTGCACGCCGTCAATGGATGAGTATTCGTGAACAACACCCGCTATAGTGACTTCAGTGGCGGAATAACCCACCATGGAAGACAACAAAACGCGGCGCAGCGCATTGCCCAAAGTATGGCCGTAGCCACGCTCGAAGGGCTCAAGGGTCACCTTGGCGCGGTTAGGGCCGAGTTGTTCAACTTGGATAGCTTTGGGTTTCAACAGATTGGTTTGCATTCAGACTTCCTCTCAATACCCTCGGTCCGTTACACCGGTAAGGCTGATGAAGCACCCAAACCGCATGCATCGCGGTAAGGGAACGATTGAAACAAGATGGGATTAGCGTGAATACAATTCAACGATCAAAGATTCGTTGATGTCTGCCGCAAACTCATCACGATCAGGAGCCTTCTTGAAGACGCCTTCTACTTTTTCGATATTGACTTCAACCCAAGCTGGCATGCCAACTTGTTGAGCCAATTGCAGTGCTTCTAAAACACGTGTTTGTTTTTTGGACTTTTCGCGAACTGCCACCACATCGCCGGCTTTGACGAGGTAAGAAGGAATGTTCACGGGGTGACCATTCACGGTGACGGCTTTGTGAGAAACCAATTGACGTGATTCAGCGCGTGTAGAGCCAAAGCCCATGCGATAAACAACGTTGTCCAAGCGTGACTCAAGCAAGCTCAACAAGTTGGAGCCTGTGTTGCCTTTGCGGCGATCGGCTTCCGTGAAGTAGCGGCGGAATTGCTTCTCGAGCACGCCGTACATGCGTTTCACTTTTTGCTTTTCACGCAACTGCAGACCGTAGTCGGATGTGCGCTGACCTGAAGTGCGACCGTGTTGGCCGGGCTTGGTGTCAAATTTTGACTTGTCCGCAATAGAGCGACGGGCGCTCTTCAAGAACAGGTCAGTGCCTTCACGGCGGGATAGTTTGGCCTTGGGGCCTAGGTAACGTGCCACTTGATCTTCCTTTTCTGTCAACTACCGCATGAGACATGCGGGAGCCATTGCCAGCACGGCAATGGCGGTGGGCTTTGCAAATTAAATACGACGACGCTTTTGAGGGCGGCAACCGTTGTGCGGCATGGGTGTGACGTCTGCAATCGATGTGATGCGGATGCCCAAGGCGCCCAATGCACGAACTGAAGATTCGCGACCTGGGCCGGGGCCTTTGATCTCGACGTCTAGGTTCTTGATGCCTTGTTCAATGGCAGCACGGCCAGCCACCTCGGAAGCAACCTGAGCTGCAAACGGTGTGGATTTACGTGAACCTTTGAAACCTTGACCACCAGAAGACGCCCATGACAAAGCATTGCCTTGGCGGTCTGTGATGGTGATGATGGTGTTGTTGAACG
>SXXD01000112.1 GCA_005789685.1 Burkholderiales bacterium | reverse complement strand
GTGCATTTTGAATGAGCGTGTCAACCTTGTTCATTGCGCTATCTCCACCATGATTTCATTGCGCCGAAACATGGGCAAGGTCCAGGGTGGGTCGTAGCGCGAAAGTTGAACGCTGCTCAATGGCTTGAAGTTTTTACTTTGCAGCCAAGCTAAAAGTTCATCCGACTTGGCTTGCACCCGCGCCACAGAGTTAAAGCCCGTAAAGCTGTGAACCGCAAATAACTTGCCAGGAATTTCGCGCAACTTCACATCGGCATTGTTCGGCAAAGGAATGTTGGTCATGGTGTATTTGGCGGGCATGACAAAGTGCACACGCCACTTGTTGGCAGATGCCATATCGCCGCCTTGTTGCGCTGTACTTAAAGTCACTGGCGCAGTCATGGCAATTTTTTCAGAAACAGGCTCAAGCGTCACCGGAGCTGTCATGGCGATCTTTGCAGCGGCGCCAGTTTGATTAGCGCGATTGTTGCCAAAAATATAGTCTGCAATTTTTCGAAAACCTTTGGTGGAGGCCTCATCCATATCGCCATCTACCAGTGTTTCGGCCACCAACATGGGTGCATATTGCCGCACCTCAAATGCCTCAGATTTAAGAACAATGTTGAAAGCAGGCTCTTCGATGGCCATGGCATTTTGTCCAATCAGCAAAAGAATAAGAGTGTAGAAAATTCGCATGTTCATGAGGTTCATTGGGGTAACTCCCCGTAGAAAGGGTTAAGTGGGTAACTTTAAAATCTATTGCAGTGCAGCATACTGTCGTTCAATGCTGATTGCCGAAACAGATTGTTGTTCATTTAGAGAAGTGTGTAAATCATGGTCAGAAAATCTGCCGCCAAATCGACTGCTGCTGCCAGCGAAGCATATGCCGACTCGGCCTCTGATACCGCTGCAATTCAGCCTCAGAGGGTGATTAAAAAATATCCCAATCGCAGGCTGTACGACACCAAAACGTCCAGTTATGTCACATTGACTGAAATTAAACAATTGGTCATGCAAGGCCAAGTCTTTGTCGTCAGAGACGCCAAAACGGGCGAAGACCTGACCCGTAACCTGCTGCTTCAAATCATTTTGGAGGAGGAGTCTGCGGGTGCGCCCATGTTCACCGAAGCCGTTTTGGCTAACATCATTCGCTTTTATGGGCATGCCATGCAGGGCCATATGGGGGCTTATTTAGAGAGTAATTTGCAATCCCTCATGCTGATGCAGTCCAAAATGGGGCATCAGTCCAACAACATCGTGAGTCAAATGCAAGAGCAAATGCAGAAACAAACCGCTCAATTCTTGAATGCTTTTGGCCTCAAACCCTGAATTTGGCGCTATCAATGGGCAAATGGACTGCTTGGTGCTGCGCCCTCAAATTACTGGGACAATAGGGCAATGAACGAAATTGCTACCGCAGTGACTGAAAGCAGTCCTACTTCTGCCCCCAAAGTGGGTTTTGTCAGTCTGGGATGTCCCAAAGCCCTCACTGACTCCGAACTCATCCTCACGCAACTCAGCGCCGAGGGTTATCAAACTTCCAAGACTTTTGAAGGTGCCGATCTGGTCATCGTCAACACCTGTGGCTTCATTGACGATGCCGTGAAGGAAAGCTTAGACACCATTGCTGAAGCCTTGAACGTGAACGGCAAAGTCATTGTCACTGGCTGTTTGGGTGCCAAAGAGGCCGAAGGGGGTGGCAACTTGGTCCGTGAAATTCACCCAAGTGTGCTGGCCGTTACAGGACCGCATGCCACCCAAGAAGTCATGGACGCAGTGCACGCGCATTTGCCCAAACCACACGATCCCTTCATCGACTTGATGCCCAACTCATTTGGTGTGGCCGGACTCAAACTCACACCCAGGCATTACGCCTATTTGAAAATCAGCGAAGGCTGCAACCACCGCTGCACTTTTTGCATCATTCCATCGATGCGCGGCGATTTGGTGTCAAGACCCATTGGCGACGTGCTCAAAGAAGCAGAGGCTTTGTTTGAAGGTGGCGTGAAAGAGTTGCTGGTGATCAGTCAAGACACTTCTGCTTATGGCGTCGATGTGAAATACTGCATGGGCTTTTGGGAAGGTCGTCCTGTGAAAACGCGCATGCTTGAGTTGGTGCAGACATTGGGTGAGATTGCGCAGAAGTATGGCGCGTGGGTTCGTTTGCATTACGTCTACCCATATCCCGCGGTTGATGAGGTTCTGCCGCTCATGGCCACCGGTTCCATCTTGCCTTATCTGGATGTGCCATTGCAGCACAGCCACCCCGATGTGCTAAAGCGCATGAAGCGTCCTGCAAGTGGTGAAAAAAATTTAGAGCGCATTCAAAAGTGGCGAGAAGTGTGTCCGCAGTTGGTCGTTCGCAGTACTTTCATTGCGGGCTTTCCTGGTGAAACTGAAGCTGAGTTTGAGCATCTGCTTAATTTTGTTCGAGAAGCACAAATTGACAGAGCGGGATGTTTTGCATACAGCCCAATAAAGGGTGCCTTGGCCAATGAATTGCCAGGCATGTTGCCGCAAGCTGTCAGAGAAGAGCGTCGCTCACGCTTCATGCAAGTGGCCGAGGAAGTGTCCATTCAACGTTTGCAGCAGCGCATCGGCGCCACCATGCAGGTGTTGGTCGATTCCGCCACAGCCATGGGCAAAAAAGGCGGCGTTGGCAGAACCTATGCCGATGCGCCTGAAATAGATGGGGTGGTGAAGTTGCTGCCGCCCGAGAAGATCAGCAAGACCTACAAGATCGGTGAGTTCACACGTGCACGAATTGTGGGTGTGGATGGTCATGATCTTGTCGCTTTGCCTGTCTAAAATGCATTTTGAAATGCACCCAAATTTGAAAAATAGACTCGAAAAAAAAGCTGCTT
>SXXD01000111.1 GCA_005789685.1 Burkholderiales bacterium | reverse complement strand
ACCACCTCGGGTGACAAACTCAAAGAACGGGCAATGGCAATGCGCTGTCGCTGGCCACCCGAAAACTCAAATGGATAACGCTTCAAAGCAGATGCCGGCATGCCCACCTTGTCTAGCAAACTGAGAGATTGCTTCTCCCAATCGGCACTGTTAGCGCCAATGCCGTGCAGTTGCATGGGCTCACTCAAAATTTCACCCACTGTAAAACGCGGATTCAATGAGGCATAAGGATTTTGAAAAACAATCTGAAGCCTGCGCTTGTAGGCTGCAAATTCAGAGTTCGACATGTCAAACAAATTTTTTCCGTCAAAAAATACCTTGCCGGCTGTGGCTTCGTGCAACCTAAGGAGACACAAGCCCACAGTGGTTTTGCCTGAGCCTGACTCGCCAACCAAGCCTACCGTTTGGCCTCGCATCAATTTAAAACTGACATTTTCAACCGCGACAAAGTCATCGCTTTGAAACCACGGCCCAGACCGCTTGAACACTTTGCGCAGCCCTTGTACTTCTAACAAGGGCTTGTCTAAATTTGGTGTCGCAACAGACATGGCTGGTGCATCTAGCGATGGCGCAATGGTCAAGGACGCACTTTCACCTGAGTTGGTAGACATCCAATCGTCAATGGTTAACAGCCGCTTGCCTTGTCGATCTATGCTGGGGCGGCAACTGAGCAGGGCCTTGGTATAGGGGTCTTGGGGTTGGCTAAACAGTGTTCTAACAGGGCCGGCCTCACGAACAGTGCCTTTGCGCATTACCACAGCATGATCGGCCACTTCGCTGACCAAGCCCAAATCGTGTGTGATGAAAAGCATGGCCATTCGGCGCCTCTCGCGCAATTCAGCCAGTAGTAACAAGATTTGTCGTTGCACAGTCACATCCAAAGCCGTAGTCGGTTCATCTGCAATCAAAAGCTCTGGCTCACAGGCCAAGGCCATGGCAATCATGACGCGCTGCTGCTGGCCTCCCGACAGCTCATGCGGGTAAGAATTGACGCGCTTTTGAGGCTCAGGTATGCCCACTTCTTCAAGAAGTTCACAGGCGCGTGCAGCAGCCTGTTTGTTTGAAAAGTGCTTGTGAACTTTCAACATTTCAGCCAGCTGAAAGCCAACTGTGTAGACCGGGTTCAAAGACGTCATGGGGTCTTGAAAGATCATGGCAATTCGAGAGCCTCGAATCAGTTGCCAATCTGATCTTGAAAGACTTAACAAAGAGCGCTTGTCATACTCAATCGATGAGTGCAATCCAACGATGGCATTTTGAGGCGGCAACAAGCCCATGATGGCCAATGCGCTAACAGACTTGCCACTGCCAGACTCGCCAACCAACGCTACGGTGCGTTCACGGGGGATCACGAATGAAACCGACTCAACCGCTCGAACAGGCGCTTTTGAGGCACTGATGAAATCGACTGTCAGATTTTTAACTTCCAACAAATTATCAGAAATTTGTGCGATGGGTGGTGGGTATCTGCGTGTTGCCATGTCAAGCATTCAAGGAATTGGGCTCAGTGAATCACTTTGGGATCTAGAGCGTCCCTGAGTGAATCTGTGAGAAGGGACAAGCCTGTTACAAAAATGGACATGGCAGCAGTCGCAGACAAGAGTTGCCACCAATACCCCACCAGCAAATCATTTTGTGCTTCTGTCAGCATGGTGCCCCATGAAACGCCATCAACGGGCACCCCAAATCCGAGGAAAGACAAAATCACTTCTGCTTTGATACAAGAGACCGTCAGCAATGAAAACTGAACCAAAATGACATGACTCACGTTGGGCAAGATATGCACAAACATGCGCCTGTTGTTGGAAGCGCCAATGGCATCTGCCGCCCTCACATATTCTCGGTTGCGGTGCTTCAGGTATTCACCTCGCATCAATCGGTAAGTGCCTGTCCAGCCTGTGATTCCCAAAATGAGCACCACGGCCATGGTGCCCTTGGTATTCAAAACAGCCGCAATGGCCAAGATCAGCAAAATTCCTGGAATGGAATGAAAAACGTTGTAAAGCCAATTGCTTAAGTCATCGACAATGCCGCCGTACCAGCCCGAAACGGCACCTAAAACAGAGCCCAAAAGCGTGGCCATGAAAGCGGCAGCCAAGCCTACTAAGATGCTGGTTTCAGCACCTTTAATGGTCTTGGCTAAAACGTCTCTGCCCCATTTGTCGGAGCCCATAGGCAGGTGTGTCGCCAAGGCGTTGACCTTGTCGCCAGCAGGCTTCACTGCTTTTTGAGCCTGCTCCCATTGCGCTGCGATGGGATCTACAACATCCGTAGTGGTGGGTTCGTACAGCACGACCTCAGGAATGGCCTTGCTTGCGTCATCGCCTTGAATTGCAGTCTTGGCCCAGGATGGCGGCGCATTGTTAATAGCGACCTCTTGTTCCCAATCGGAAGCCAAAGGCCCGACCAAGGTGGTAAACACCAAAGCCAAACTGAGAATCACAGTGATGCCACTCCACACACCCACCCGATCCGATTTAAAGCGCCGCCAGGCCAAAGTCCAAGCGCCTTCACTGACGGCGTTGACAGGCCCTTT
>SXXD01000110.1 GCA_005789685.1 Burkholderiales bacterium | reverse complement strand
CGTCAGCCCCTGCTCAAAACACTTGGGCACAACGCGGCATGGCATTTGGCGCTAATCGTTTGAATGAGGACCCTGCCAGAGCAATGGCAGATTTAAAAGCCTTGTGGAGCAACCCACCGCAAGTAGAAGAAGAAAGTCCTGCAGGCTTTTCAAGCGCAAAAATTCAATTGCAAACAGCGCCAGCAGTTGCAAGCCAAGGTGAACATGAATGGCCCTTGGGCCGAGCCATTGCGCAACTTCAAGGTGTTTATATTTTGGCAGAAAACACCCAAGGCTTGGTAGTGGTTGACATGCATGCAGCCCATGAGAGGATTGTGTATGAGCGTCTTAAACAACAACTCGATACCACCCAAATTACCAGCCAGCCTTTGTTAATTCCAGCCTCTTTCTCTGCGACACCTCAAGAAATTGCCACGGCTGAAAGTTGCGCTGATGTGCTGATGCAATTAGGGCTAGAGGTCTCTGCTTTGTCTGCCAAAACATTGGCCGTTCGAGCTGTGCCCACCTCTTTGGCACAAGGCGATTGCGTTGAACTTGCGCGCAGTGTCTTGGCTGAACTGGCCCAACACGATGCTGCCACTGTGGTGCAACGGGCCCAAAATGAAATATTGGCCACCATGGCGTGTCACGGTGCAGTTCGCGCCAACCGCAAACTCAGTTTGGATGAAATGAACGCTCTGCTTAGACAAATGGAAGCCACCGAGCGCTCCGACCAATGCAACCATGGACGGCCCACTTGGCGCCAAGTAGGCATGCGTGAATTAGATGCCTTGTTTTTAAGAGGCCGTTGATGAGAAGCATAGACCAGCCCCTGCCGGCGCAGGAGGGTCGACCCAAGCGCAGTACCGCCATGATCGTCTTGTTGTTAGCCTTGTTGCTTGGCTTGCAACCCGTCACCACAGACCTGTACCTGCCTGCCCTGCCCGCACTGACGCAAGGCTTTGGCGCCAGCATGGTTCAAGCGCAACTCACCTTAACGGCGCTGCTTCTTGCTTTCGGTACTTCCCAATTGTTTTGGGGCCCTCTTTCAGACAAATGGGGACGACGACCCATCCTATTGGGCGGCATTTTTGTCTATGTGATCTCTGCCATCATCTGTGCACTGGCGCCGAACATGGAAGCCCTGATCGCCGCACGAACCCTTCAGGGCGTGGCGATGGGTGCATGCGTCATGGCGGCCCGCGCCATTGTGCGTGATTTGTACGAGCCTACGGAAGGTGCCAGAGTCATGTCACAAGCGCTTTCTGGCCTAGGGCTCATTGCGTGCACCTGTGTTCCTGTGGGTGGCTTCTTAACTGATTGGATGGGCTGGCGTTGGGCCCTCAGCAGCCTGGTGCTGTTTGCACTTGTCACGGCCTTGCTGATCTACCTTTACTTTGATGAAAGCCTGCAGCAACTCAACCCGCATGCGCTACAGGCCAAAAGTTTATGGGCTTCAACCAAAAAAATCGTCTGTCACCCCACCTTTCTTGCTTACAGCGCGCTGTCCACGGCTTCTTTTGCGGGGCTGTTTACCTTCCTTGCAACCTCCTCTTTTGTCTTCACTCAGAGCATGGGTTTGAGTCAAACTGTTTACGGTTTACTCATGGCCACCATGTCTCTCTCATACATTGTGGGCACCTTCATTTGCCGCTGGTTGTTGTTGCGCATCAGCATCCAAACCTGCGTTGTGTATGCAGGTTTTGTAAGTCTGTTTTCGGGCTTGCTCATGCTTTTTATCGCCTATGAAGGACCTGAGCAATCATGGTTTGGGCCCTGGGCCGTCATGTTGCCCATCAATGTTTTTTTGATGGCGCACGGCGTGCATCAACCTTGCGGCCAAAGTGGCTGCATTGCGCCCTTTCCAGAAATGGCTGGCACGGCCTCTGCCTTGAATGGCTTCTGCATGATGGTGGTGGCGTTTGGCATGGGCACTTGGATTGGAACGCACATGAGCAATCCACTTCTGACATTGGCACAAGGTTTACTAATCTGGTCCACTTGCTTGGCCCTGGTTGCTTGGTTTGGTGTGCGCAAAATCCCCCTGATCTCAAAACGCGAAACAGCATGAAGCCGCAAGCGCTTGCCATTGCCGGACCGACCGCGAGTGGTAAGACTGGCTTGGCTTTGGCAATTGCTGCGCATCTTGAAGCACAGGGCGGCGCTGAAATCATCAGTGTTGACTCCGCCCTGGTTTTCAAAGGCATGGACATTGGCACCGCCAAACCCTCTGCCCAAGAATTGGCATCGGTGCCGCATCACCTGATTGACATTCGAGATCCACTGAATGCCTACAGCGCAGCCGAATTTGCCCAAGATGCATTGGCCTGTGTTTTGGATATTCGCAGTCGCGGCAAAACGCCCATTTTGGTAGGTGGCACCATGCTGTATTTCAAAGCCTTGATGGAAGGCTTGAATGACATGCCTGGCGCAGATGCAGTCATTCGCGCGGCCATTCAAACAGAAGCCGAAAAATTAGGTTGGCCTGCCATGCATGCCTTGCTCAGCCAAGTTGACCCCCGCACGGCCGCACGCCTAGCTCCCGCCGACAGTCAACGCATTTCAAGGGCCCTAGAAGTTTTCAGAATTTCAGGCAAACCTTTGTCGAGTTTTCATCAAATCAATTTAGCCCCCACTGACCCATCCGCTTCAATACCCACCAATTTAAATGCATTGCAGTGGGCCAATGTGCCCCTTTTAAGCCTAGAGCCTATGGACCGATCTTGGCTGCACAAACGGATTGAGCAGCGCTTCGACGACATGCTGTCGCATGGATTTTTAGACGAAGTGAAAGTCTTGCGTGCCAGAGGTGACTTGACGCCAGACTTGCCGGCCATGAGGTGCGTTGGCTACAGGCAAGCGTGGGAGGCTTTGGACGGCACCCTGCCCATGTCTGAATTGCGAGATCGCGGTGTCTTTGCAACTCGCCAATTGGCCAAACGACAAATCACTTGGCTCAGAGGCCTGCCGCAGCGAACGGTGCTTGAGGCCGATGGTCAGGCCGTTTTGAAGCAGGCTTTGGCATGGGTTGAGAGCCGCATGTCTGAGGCTTAATCTGAGAAACTGGCCTTGCCCCGCAGGGCTTTCGTCTGGCCTCGCTTGACTTTGCTTTCTACGCGCTTTACCTGAGAACTTCTGGTTGGCCGGGTAGGCTTGCGCGGCTTTTGCACCAAAGAAGCCAATTCCAGCAGGTCATGAAGCCGCAGCAAGGCCGCCATACGGTTCATGTCTTGGCTTCTGTGCTCTTGCGACTTAATGACTACGACGCCGCCCTTAGTAAGCCGATGGTCCCGGAGCGCTAGCACTCGCTCCTTCAACTCTGATGGCAAACTTGAAGCCCCCACATCAAAGCGCAGCTGAATGGCGCTCGAGACTTTGTTCACATTCTGCCCGCCTGGGCCTTGTGATCGAACTGCCGTCAGCTCTACCTCATCTGTCGGAATGTGAAAAATTGTCATGAGAAACCCTGAAAATGCACAGCGATCATGCGCTTTGTGTTGGGTATTGATTGTGCCTCGCTTAAACTGG
>SXXD01000109.1 GCA_005789685.1 Burkholderiales bacterium | reverse complement strand
TGCCACGCTCAATGGTCGCGAGTTGTCGGTGGTGAGTTACTTGGAAGAGCACGTCATTCCGTGTTTGATTGGACGCGACCCGCAGCAAATTGAGGATATTTGGCAATATCTCTACAAGGGTGCTTACTGGCGCAGAGGGCCGGTCACCATGACGGCCATTGCGGCGGTAGACACCGCGCTATGGGACATCAAAGCCAAAATTGCAGGTCAACCCCTTTACCAATTACTAGGCGGAAGAAGTCGCACGGCCATCATGTCTTACGCTCACGCCACAGGCCGCGACACGGCAGAAACGGTAGACGAAGTTTTGCGCCACAAAGAAATGGGCTACTTGGCCATTCGTGCGCAAAGCGGCATTCCCGGTCTTAACAAAGTCTATGGCGTCAGTGGCAACGGCCGCATGTACGAACCTGCCGATGGCTCCTTGCCAGGCGAGCACGATTGGCGCACTGAGAAATATTTGAACCACACGCCCAGTTTATTTCAAGCAGTGCGCGAAGCCGTTGGGCCCGACATTCATTTGCTGCACGATGTCCACCATCGCCTCACACCCATCGAAGCCGGCCGATTGGGCAAAGCGCTAGAGCCCTTTCATTTGTTTTGGCTAGAAGATCCCACGCCTGCAGAAAACCAAGCAGCCTTCAAACTCATTCGGCAACACACCACCACACCTTTGGCAGTGGGGGAAATTTTCAACAGCATTTGGGACTGCAAAAATTTGATCGAGCAGCAACTCATCGACTACATTCGCACCACGGTCACGCATGCGGGCGGTATCACGCACCTTAGGCTGATTGCCAATTTGGCCAGCCTCTACCAAGTCAGAACGGGCTGCCACGGCGCTACCGACTTGTCACCTGTTTGCATGGGCGCTGCTTTGCACTTTGATACCTGGGTGCCTAACTTTGGCATTCAAGAACACATGGCGCACAGCGAAGAAATGTTGTCAGTCTTCCCGCACGATTGGCGATTTGAAAAAGGCATGCTGTATTGCGGAGAATCACCCGGCCACGGCGTGGACATCGATGAAAAGTTGGCCGCCAAGTACCCTTACCAGCGAGCCTATTTGCCCGTCAACCGCCTACAGCACGACGGCACCTTGTGGAGTTGGTAAAGTTTAAAGAACGCGCGCCAAAGAAGCTTGTAAATTCTCTGAAGGCAAACGCTTAAAGCCTGAGCGCGCAAAGCGCTGCATGCGGCCCATCATGAAGGCCACTAACAAAGAAGCTGTCACTTGGGCATCCACTGTGGGCGTATCGCTTTGAGGGCCGCCATCGCGCAATGATTGCTTGAACGCACTTTCTAGTTTGTCAAACAGCAAGTTCATGCGCTCTTGCAAACGCTCGTTTTCAAACACCAAAGCGTCTCCGGTCATGACTCGCGCCATGCCTGGGTTCTTTTCTGCAAATTGAAGAATGAGCGCAATGGTGCGAGCCACTTGCGCAGGGCCAGCGGGTTCGCGATCGGCAATTTGACGCACAAACGCAAACACCGATTGCTCGACAAAATCAATCAGGCCTTCAAACATTTGAGCTTTGCTGGCGAAGTGACGGTACAACGCCGCTTCGCTCACACCCAACTTGGCAGACAAGGCCGCAGTGGTAATGCGTTCTGCACCTGGCTGCTCCAGCATGCCCGCCAGTGTCTGCAAAATTTGGAGACGGCGCTCACCAGGCTTAGGACGCTTGCGCGTGGGCGCCTCAGCGGCACCTGATGCTTCGTCTTCTGGCAAGTTTTCGGAGTTGGTTTCTGTGTTCATGAAAATCCCCTGCTCAATGGCTTCGAATCATGGTGCCGAAAGCTTGGTCGGTCAAAATCTCAAGCAGCATGGCATGCGGTACACGGCCGTCAATGATGTGAACAGCGTTGACTCCACTTTTAGCGGCATCCAAGGCGCCGCTGATTTTGGGCAACATGCCGCCACTGATGGTGCCATCGGCAAACAACTCGTCAATGCGTCGCGCACTTAAATCGGTGAGTAAGTTGCCGGCTTTGTCCAACACGCCTGGCGTGTTGGTGAGCAGCACCAATTTTTCTGCTTTCAGCACACTGGCCAATTTGCCAGCCACCACATCGGCATTGATGTTGTAGCTTTCGTTATTTTCTCCAAAACCAATAGGGCTGATGACGGGAATAAAAGCATCGTCTTGCAAAGCTTTCACCACGCTGGGGTCAATTGACTCGATCTCGCCCACTTGGCCCACGTCGTATTCCTTAGAAGGGTCTGCGTTGTCGACCATTTTGAGTTTCTTGGCGCGAATCAAGCCGCCGTCGCGCCCTGTTAAGCCCACCGCCTTGCCACCGGCTTGGTTGATCAAGCCCACAATGTCTTGTTGCACTTCGCCCGCCAACACCCACTCCACCACTTCCATGGTTTCGGCGTCGGTCACACGCATGCCCTGAATGAACTCGCCTTTTTTGCCCAAGCGATTCAAGGCTGTTTCAATTTGTGGGCCGCCGCCATGAACCACCACAGGGTTCATACCGACCAACTTCAGCAGCACCACATCCTCGGCAAAGTCAGCTTGCAAGGCGGGGTCGGTCATGGCGTTGCCGCCGTATTTGATGACCAATGTTTTGCCATGGAACTTGCGAATGTAGGGCAAGGCTTGCGCCAAGATTTCCGCTTTGTCGCGAGGAGAAATGTGAGCCAAAGAGTCGTTGTCAGTCATGATGGGCCGTCAAAGTGGAAACATGCAAGTCAGCGCTTGCTCATGGGATAGAAGGCATTCTGAGCCGTATTGTGAACACTTTTGGCGCTTTGTGCCTCACCTACACCCCAAGTTCACAAAATTTTTGTCAACAGGGCGTCCACACCGGCTTGCCATGGTGGCAACTTGAGTTGCAGCGCTTGCTCCAAGCGACTGCAGTTAAGCCGGGAATTGAGGGGGCGTGCGGCAGGCGTTGGAAAATCCGATGTGGGCAC
>SXXD01000014.1 GCA_005789685.1 Burkholderiales bacterium | reverse complement strand
CGTGCCAGTTCTCAATACAGAGCTTGAGAAGAAGCAGTTCAATGAGTGGACAAACAAAGCCTCGCATCGCTTAAGCCAATGGATGAAACATCCAGACGATCGTTCTGAGTTTTTGCACACAGTTTGGTATGAGGCCAGGCGCGCTGGTTTGTCTCTGTCCTTGGTGTTGGGCTTGATTGAAGTTGAGAGTGCCTTTAGGAAATACGCCATCTCAAGCGCTGGTGCCAGGGGTTATATGCAGGTCATGCCCTTTTGGACGCGCAGCATTGGCGATGGCAACGAAAGTGTTTTGTTTCATACCCAAACGCAGCTTCGTTTTGGTTGTGTCATCTTGCGTCACATGCTAGAGCGAGAAAGAGGCGACCTGTTTTACGCGCTCGGCCGTTACAACGGCAGCCGTGGGCAGTCTGCTTATCCCCAATCTGTTTTGGCAGCTCAAAAAAAATGGCTTCAGTCAGTAGACTGAAACCATTTTGTGTTTCAAGCTTCCATTCAGAAGCTGAAGCTCACACTGCTTGAGTGCTTATTCTTTGGGCGTGGTGCCAAGCACCTGAATCAGTTCGCCCGATTCGTACATTTCCATCATGATGTCGGAGCCACCCACAAATTCGCCCTTGACATACAACTGAGGGATGGTGGGCCAGTTGCTGTATTCCTTGATGCCATTGCGAATTTCAGCATCGTCCAACACATTGACTGTTTTGACAGCCTTAGGATCAACGCCGCAAGCCTTCAAAATTTGAATGGCACGACCGGAGAAGCCGCACATCGGAAAGCTGGCGCTGCCCTTCATGAAAAGCAGTACTTCGTTTTGTTTAACCAAATCATCAATGCGGGCTTGGGTATCGCTCATGGGAAATCCTCTCTAACTGTCAATGGGGTGATTATTTCATGTTGGCGGGGTATTTGCAGACAAGGGTCTATTTTTGGCCACCAGAGCACCGTTCAATGCCTGCCAAGTCTAATTTGGACTGTACCTGCTTGAAGCCGGCTTGTTCAAGGAGACTTCTGACCGCTGCCGCCTGTCGCCAGCCGTGTTCTATGAGCAGCCAGCCACCCATTTCCAAGTGATTTGGCGCGTTTTGAACGATCTTTCGGATGTCTTGAAGGCCATCAGGGCCGCTTGTTAGCGCTTGGAGGGGTTCGTGGGTGAGCTGTGCCAAGTGGGGGTCGAGGTCTTCGATGTAGGGGGGATTGGACACCAGCACATTGAATTTGCCTTGAACTTGAGAGAACCAATGACTTTGCAGGAAGCTGACGTTCAATGCCAGACAGTGTGCATTTTGGGCAGCAAGGTTCAAAGCATCGGTGCTGCTGTCTACGGCCAGCACTTGGGCATCTGGAAGCTGAGATTTCAGTGCCAAAGCGATAGCACCACTGCCTGTCCCTAAATCGAGGTATTTGGGGTGTTCTAAGCCTTGACCGCATGCCAGAGCCCATTCCACCAACACTTCGGTGTCAGCTCTGGGGTCAAGCACTCGCTTGTCGATGGCCAAGTTAAGTCCAAAAAATTCTTTCTGTCCCACGATGTAGGCTACAGGTTCGTGTCGCATTCGGCGCTGTGCTAATGCTTCAAAGGCTGCAAGGTGTTCTGGCAACACCTCATCGGTATCGTGCGCCAACAGCCATGCGCGATCGTGGAGCGATCTGCCTGCGGCATGCAAGAACAGAACTTGGGCTTCTAGTCGGGGCAGTCCCAACACTTGGCCACGCGTTAAACATTGCGCCACGTTCATGATGGCAGGCTTGATTCCAAATCAGCCAATTGCTCGGCTTGCCTGGCATTATGAAGTGACTGTGTCACTTCTTCTAAGTCACCTTCCATGATGAAACTCAGCTTGTACAAAGTGAGGTTGATGCGGTGATCTGTGAAGCGTCCTTGCGGAAAGTTGTAGGTGCGAATTCGGTCTGACCGGTCGCCACTGCCAATGAGCCCTTTGCGCAAAGCCGCATCTTTGGCGGCGCGCTCGTTGCGATCTTTTTCTTGAATGCGTGCCGATAAAACCTGCATGGCTTTGGCTTTGTTGCGGTGTTGGCTGCGATCGTCTTGGCACTCCGCCACTATGCCCGTAGGTATGTGCGTGATGCGCACTGCAGAGTCTGTTTTGTTGATGTGCTGTCCACCCGCTCCGCTGGCGCGGTAGGTGTCAATGCGCAAATCGGCAGGGTTGATGGTCACAGCTTGGGCTTCGTCGGGCTCTGCGAGAACGGCCACGGTGCATGCACTGGTGTGAATACGGCCTTGTGTTTCGGTGGTCGGCACGCGTTGGACACGGTGGCCACCCGATTCAAAGCGCAAAGTGCCAAACACGTTGTCACCTTCGATGCGAATGACCACCTCTTTGTAGCCACCTAGCTCACTGGCAGACTCCGACATGATTTCGGCGCGCCAGCCTTTGCGCTCACAAAACTTGGTGTACATGCGCAGCAAGTCGCCGGCAAAAAGCGCTGACTCGTCGCCGCCTGTTCCTGCGCGAATTTCCAAAAAAGCAGGTCGTGCATCGTCGGGGTCCTTGGGCAGCAACATGCGCTGTAACTCAGCTTCCAATTCGCTCATTTCTTGTGAGGCACTTTGAATTTCTTCGTGGGCCATGGCTTGCATGTCGATGTCTTCGCTGCTGGTTTCTAGCATGGCATGGGCTGCTTCTAAATCGCTGCTGCGTTCTAAATATCGTGCATAACGTTTGGCCAAAGCACTCACCTCAGCATGCTCGCGTGACAGTTTTAAAAACTGATTCATGTCGGCCATGATGTCTTCGCGCGACAGCAAAAAGTCCAGCTCTTCTAGACGCTGGGCATATCGCTCAAGCTGGTGACGTAAAAAGGGTTTCATGAGTCTTTGCGAAAAATTGGAGGAGGCATTGAGTCAATCTCAATGCGGCGCAGGCTTGGGCGATGGTCGCTAGCGTTCTTTGCGCAAGAAAATACGTTGAACGGCTTGTGTGGCTTGGGCCACGTGTTCGGGATCTGCTTCTCTCAGTTCTGCCATAGCGCCATGCAGCATCTTTTGGGTCAAACCACGTGAAAGTGCCTCCAGCACTTTTTCGGGGTCCTCACCCTTTGCCAACAATTTGCGGGCACGGGCCATTTCAGCTTCGCGCCATTCATCGGCTTGCGCATTGAGTTGCTGAATGAGTGGCACGCTGCCGCGCTGAAGCATCCAGTGCATGAAGCTTTGAACACCAGCATCAATGATCACCTCTGCTTCTGCCACTGCAGCTTGCCGATGCGCCTGACCTGTTTGAATGACGCTGGCCAAATCGTCAACGGTATAGAGGTAGACGTCTTCTAAGGACTTAACTTCGGGTTCGATGTCGCGCGGCACCGCCAAATCCACCATGAACATGGGCCGATTGCGGCGTTTTTTCAAAGCGCGCTCTACAGCGCCCAAGCCAATTAATGGCAAAGTGCTTGCGGTGCAACTGATGACCGCATCAAACTCATGCAGCCGATCGGGCAGTTCAGACAGGCGCATGACCTCGGCGCCAAAACGATCGGCGAGTTTTTCACCGCGGTCCATGCTGCGGTTGGCAATGGCCATGCTGCGAGGGTTTTTGGCTGCAAAGTGGGTGACCACCAACTCAATCATTTCACCGGCGCCCACAAACAAAACTTTGATTTTGGTGAGGTCTTCAAAAATTTGACTCGCTAAGCGAACTGCTGCGGCAGACATGCTAATGGAGTGGGCGCCAATTTCAGTGGTGGACCGCACTTCTTTGGCCACTGCAAAACTGCGTTGAAACAATTGGTTCAGGGTGCGGCCCAAGGCCCCAGCCTCTTCAGCGGCTCTGACGGCATCTTTGAGTTGACCCAAAATTTGCGCTTCCCCCAAGACCATGGAGTCAAGGCCGCTTGCCACTCTGAAGGCATGCCTGGCCACATGTCCTTCTTCGAGCAAGTAGGTGTGAGCGCGTAACTCGTGGGCAGAGACACCACCTGTTTGCGCCAACCAATTCAGAGTTTCATCAACTACGAGCTGTTCTGCGGCACAATAAATTTCTGTGCGATTGCAAGTTGAGAGAATGGCGGCTTCAGGTTCGCGCACTGTGTGCAAGGACAAGTTGCCTCTGAGCTGCTGCAAAGTAGGTGGCAATTGGTCCAAGGCAAAGGCAAACCGCCCGCGCAAATCGAGCGGAGCTGTTGTGTGGTTTAAACCCAATGCCCAGACTGCCATGTTTCAGATTATAAAACCTGTACCAACAGAGAAGGAAATGAATGACTTGGGATGACGTATTTTGGCATTTGGCGAATTTCGGCTTGCCTGCGCTGGTACTTTCCTTGGGGATCACGCTCTGGGGCTCTTTCCAGTTCAGACGGCAGTCTCAAATCAAGTGGCTTTGGCGGTGGTTGCTGAAT
>SXXD01000108.1 GCA_005789685.1 Burkholderiales bacterium | reverse complement strand
GGCCATCATTGGAACCATGGACATTGTGTTTGGAGAGATTGACCGATGATCTCTAATGAGACCAAAGCCCGCTTCGCTCGCGAAGTGGCCAAATTTCCTGCCGATCAAAAGCAATCAGCTGTCATGGCCTGTTTGTCTATCTTGCAACAAGAGCTGGGCTGGGTTAGTGCTGAAAGCGAAAAAGCTGTGGCTGACTACCTGGGCATGGCGCCCATGGCTGTCCACGAGGTCACTACTTTTTACAACATGTACAACCAGCAAAAATTGGGCAAGTTCAAGCTGAACGTTTGCAACAATTTACCTTGCCAGTTGCATGGTGGTCAGCAAGCGCTGGTTCATTTGCAAAAGCGTTTGGGTATTCAAGTGGGTGAAACGACTGCTGATGGCCTTTTTACTTTGCAGCCCAGTGAATGTCAAGGTGCATGCGCCGATGCGCCTGTGTTGTTGGTCAACGACCGCACCATGTGCAGCTTCATGAGCAACGAGAAGCTCGACGATTTGATCAATACTTTGCAAAAATCTGGAGGCGCAGCATGAGCGCTGATCTGAATCAATTGTTGTCACGCTTTGCGGCCACCGGCTTGGAATCTTCATTCCACGAGCGTCACATCAACCCGCAAATCATGTCGGGTTTGAATGGCCACAACTGGAGCCTGAAAGATTACGAAGCTCGCGGAGGCTACCAAGCTTTGCGCAAAATTTTGGGCCAAGATGGCGGTGAAGGTTTCACACAAGACCAAGTCATTGCCACAGTCAAAGAGTCTGCTTTGCGCGGCCGAGGCGGTGCGGGTTTTCCAACCGGCCTGAAGTGGAGCTTCATGCCCCGTCAGTTTCCGGGTCAAAAGTATTTGGTTTGCAATTCTGACGAAGGCGAACCCGGCACTTGCAAAGACCGCGACATCATGCAATTCAATCCGCACATCGTGATTGAAGGCATGGCAATCGCCGCTTATGCCATGGGCATCAATGTGGGTTACAACTACATTCACGGCGAAATCTTTCAAACCTACGAACGTTTTGAAGCCGCCCTCGAAGAGGCGCGCGCAGCAGGCTTCTTGGGTGACAAGATCATGGGCAGCAACTTCAACTTTCAGTTGCACGCTACGCATGGATTTGGTGCTTACATCTGTGGTGAAGAAACGGCTTTGCTTGAATCCTTGGAAGGCAAAAAAGGCCAACCTCGCTTCAAGCCACCATTTCCCGCAAGCTTCGGTTTGTATGGCAAGCCCACCACCATCAACAACACCGAAACTTTTGCGGCGGTCCCTTGGATCATTCGCAATGGCGGCCAGGCCTATTTGGAATGTGGCAAGCCCAACAACGGCGGCACCAAAATCTTCTCCATCAGTGGCGACGTTGAGCGTCCTGGTAACTATGAAATTCCATTGGGCACCTCTTTCCCCAAGCTCCTGGAGTTGGCTGGCGGCATGCGCGGTGGCCGCTCTTTGAAAGCGGTCATTCCTGGCGGCTCTTCTGCCCCCGTGTTGCCTGCCAACATCATGATGGACATCACCATGGACTATGACTCGATTGCCAAAGCCGGCTCCATGCTGGGATCTGGTGCAGTCATCGTCATGGACGACACACGTTGCATGGTCAAGTCTTTGCAACGCTTGTCTTATTTTTATTCTCATGAATCATGTGGCCAATGCACACCTTGCCGTGAAGGTACGGGTTGGTTGTGGCGCATGGTCGATCGAATCGAAAATGGTCATGGCCGCGCAAGCGACCTCGACTTGTTGAACTCGGTGGCAGACAACATTCAAGGTCGCACCATTTGCGCTTTGGGTGATGCCGCCGCCATGCCTGTGCGCGGAATGATCAAACATTTCCGTCACGAATTTGAGTACCACGTTGAGCACAAGACCTGCATGGTCCCCGCTTACGTTTGAGACGGCAGAACAACCATGGTTGAAATTGAACTAGACGGTCAAAAAGTTGAGGTCCTTGAGGGCAGCATGGTCATGCATGCCGCTGAAAAGGCCGGTACTTACATTCCTCACTTCTGCTACCACAAGAAATTGAGCATTGCGGCCAACTGCCGCATGTGTTTGGTCGATGTTGAAAAAGCACCCAAGCCCATGCCTGCATGTGCGACACCTGTCACGCAGGGCATGATCGTGAGAACCAAAACTGACAAGGCCATCAAAGCCCAACAGTCAGTCATGGAGTTTTTGCTGATCAATCACCCCCTCGATTGTCCGATTTGCGATCAAGGCGGTGAGTGCCAATTGCAAGATTTGGCTGTGGGTTATGGTGGATCGGGTTCACGTTACGAAGAAGAAAAGCGTGTGGTGTTTCACAAAGATGTGGGCCCCCTTGTCAGCATGCAAGAGATGAGCCGTTGCATTCACTGCACACGTTGTGTTCGCTTTGGCCAAGAGGTGGCCGGTGTCATGGAGTTGGGCATGTCACACCGCGGCGAGCACGCCGAAATTGAAACCTTCGTTGGCCAATCGGTTGACTCTGAGCTCTCAGGCAACATGATTGACATTTGTCCCGTAGGCGCTTTAACCAGTAAACCATTCCGATACAGCGCTCGCACTTGGGAGTTGTCTCGCCGCAAATCGATTGCACCCCACGATTCATCGGGTGCCAACTTGGTGGTCCAAGTTAAAAACAACGAAGTGCTCCGTGTAGTGCCTTTGGAAAACGAAGAAGTCAATGAGTGCTGGATTGCCGACCGCGATCGTTTCTCTTACGAAGCTTTGAACAGTTCAGACCGTCTGCGCGCGCCCATGATCAAGCAGGGTGGTGAGTGGAAAGAAGTCGATTGGCAAACTGCGTTGGAATATGTGGCCAATGGATTGAATCAAATCAGCAAAGACCATGGTACCAGCAGCATCGGTGCTTTGGTCAGCCCACACAGCACTCTCGAAGAATTGCACTTGGCCAGCACCTTGGTTCGCTCTTTGGGCTCTGACAACATCGATTACCGCTTGCGCAACGCCGAGTTTGCCAAAGCCGAAGGCGTGCGTTATTTGGGTACCTCCATTGCCAGCCTGACACAACTCCAGCGTGTGCTGGTGGTGGGCAGCAACTTGCGCAAAGACCATCCGCTGTTTGCGCAGCGCATTCGCCAAGCGCAACGCAATGGCGCTCAAGTCAACACCATCACTTCCAAGGCATTGTTCAATGAAGCCGATGCGTGGGCCATGCCAGTGGCGCATGCCGATGTGCAAGAGGCCAGTGCCTGGACACAAAGTTTGGCCAATGTGGCCGCGGCAGTTGCGGCAGAGAAGGGCGTTTCTGCGCCTGCTCAAGGTCAAGCAACGCCAGAGGCACAAGCCATTGCCAAGTCACTCTTGGGCGGCGACCGCAAAGCTATTTTGTTGGGCAATGCCGCAGCACACCACGCCAATGCGTCTAGCTTGCTTAGCTTGGCCAAGTGGATTGCCGACCAAACTGGCGCAACTTATGGCTACCTCACAGAAGCTGCCAACACAGTGGGCGCACAGTGGGCCAAAGCAGAGCCACAGACGGGCGGCTTGAATGCAGCGCAAATGCTGGCGGGTGGTTTGAAAGCGGTTTTGCTTCTTAACACCGAGCCTGTTGAAGATTCTGCTGCGGGCACCAAAGCTGTGGCTGCCTTGGCCGCCATGCAAATGGTTGTCACACTCAGCCCTTTCAAAACCAACATGTCTTTCTCAGACGTGTTGTTGCCCATTGCACCCTTTACAGAAACATCTGGCAGTTTCGTGAACGCAGAAGGACGCTTGCAAAGTTTCCATGCGGTGGTCAAGCCCTTGGCCGAAACCCGGCCGGCCTGGAAGGTGTTG
>SXXD01000107.1 GCA_005789685.1 Burkholderiales bacterium | reverse complement strand
GGATTACACCAACCCTTGGCTCAGCCCTTTTGAAGAATTCCAACGCTTCAAGACACACCCCAATATTCGCTGGTACTTTGAAGGCGACGAAGCCAAAGGCATTGCACCAGCCAAGCGCATTTCCTACGGTGCACGTGCAATTACGGCTGGCGGCATTTTGTCATTGCCCAAAACAGTATTTCCTGGCGGCGCCCTCATTGGCTGCGAAGCTGGCTATCTCAATGCCAGCCGTATCAAGGGCAGCCATGCGGCCATTAAAACGGGCATGCTGGCGGCTGAAGCGGCTTACGAGGCGTTGCAAGCGGGCCGACAACATGACGAGCTCAGTGCTTACCCAGAAGCCTTCAAAAACAGTTGGCTCTATACCGAACTCAATAAGGCTCGCAACTTCAAGCAATGGTTCAAAAAGGGCCGCACTGTGGGCACCCTCATGACTGGCGTAGAGCAGTTCTTGCTGCGCGGCCACGTGCCTTGGACCATCCGTCGTAATGCGGCCGACCACACCTATTTAAAGCCCGCGGCTGAATGCAAGCCTATTCAGTATCCAAAGCCTGATGGCAAGCTCACCTTTGATCGCTTGTCCAGTGTATTCATCAGCAACACCAACCACGAAGAAAACCAGCCTGCTCACCTCACCTTGAAGGATGCCAGCGTGCCTGTGGGCATCAACTTGGCCAAGTTTGCTGGACCAGAGGCGCGTTACTGCCCTGCCGGTGTTTATGAGTATGTGAAAAACGAAGACCAATCCGATCGCCTGCAAATCAATGCACAAAATTGTGTCCATTGCAAAACCTGCGACATCAAAGACCCCATGCAAAACATCGTCTGGGTTACCCCAGAGGGTGGCGGGGGCCCAAATTACTCAGGCATGTAAAAAGTGTCTACGGCCTTAAAGACCTGTTTATAATTTGAACCGTCAGGAGAGCGTGGTCTGTTTTCAAAACGGGCCGCCGCCGAAGGCGCAGGAAGCTGAAATGCTTCTGAACGCTCAGGTACAAAGGACTGACAAACGTTCGTGGTTTGGCCATGAACGCTTCCTCACTGGAGAGAGAGGGCGGGCCATCTGGTCGAACCTTCCACCGAAGGCGCAACCCGCAGTGATTCTTTCTGTTGAAGGGCTCACCCGGCGAATCGCTCAGGTAAAGCGGACAGCGAGGGCAACCCATGATTTCGATCATGGTTTTACATTGCCCTTGGAGAAATCATTTGTCTGCTGACACCACTGCTTTGCTCAATACACCTCTTAATGCGCTGCATCTTGAATTGGACGCGCGCATGGTGCCCTTTGCAGGCTACAGCATGCCAGTTCAATACCCTATGGGTTTGATGGCTGAACACATTCATACACGCTCTGAGGCTGGCTTGTTTGATGTTTCGCACATGGGGCAACTGCGATTGGTGGGCACCGATGCTGCATCAGCTTTTGAATCCCTGATGCCTGTTGATGTCATCGACTTGCCAGTTGGAAAACAGCGCTACGGTTTATTGCTAACGGATGAAGGCAACATCATTGACGACTTGATGTTTGTCAACCGCGGGGCAGACATTTTTGTCATTGTGAATGGTGCTTGCAAAGTGAACGACATTGCACACATACAAGGCCGCATTGGCGCCAAGTGCCAAGTCATTCCCATGCCTGAACGGGCACTCTTGGCTTTGCAAGGGCCCAAGGCCGTTGATGTTTTATCGCGCATGGTGCCTGGGGTCGAAAAATTGGTCTTCATGACGGGTGCATCATTTGATTGGCAAAGTGCTGATCTGTTCATCACGCGCTCCGGCTACACCGGAGAAGATGGCTTTGAAATTTCTGTGCACAACGATCAAGCAGATTTATTTGCGCGTGCGTTGTTAGCTCAAGCAGAAGTCAAGCCAATTGGCTTAGGTGCACGCAACTCTTTGCGACTTGAAGCTGGCTTGTGTTTGTATGGCAACGACATTGACACCAGCACCACCCCCATTGAAGCGGGTCTCAATTGGGCCATTCAAAAAGTTCGTCGTACAGGGGGTGCGCGCGCAGGTGGGTTTCCCGGCGCAGACATTGTGTTGGGGCAATTGGATGGCAGCCGTTCCCTCACCCGTAAGCGTGTCGGACTCATTGCACAAGAGCGAGTGCCAGTGCGTGAACATGTGGAATTACAAAATACACAAGGCGTCAAAATTGGCGAGGTGTCTAGCGGTTTACTAGGGCCAAGCGCCAATGTGCCTGTGGCCATGGGCTATGTTGATGTTGCAAGTGCCAGCTTAGGCACCGTGGTGAATGCCATGGTCCGAGGTAAAGCAGTACCCATGACTGTCAGCGCTATGCCTTTTGTCCCTAATCGTTATTACCGCGGGTGAAACGTGGAAAAGAAATTGAAACAATTCAAAACAATTGTGATCTGACCCCAATTAAACAAGGAGAGAAAAATGAGTTTGAAGTACACGGAAGAGCATGAGTGGATTTTGGTGAATGGCGATGTGGCCACGGTGGGCATCACGCACCATGCGCAAGATGCATTGGGTGATGTGGTGTTTGTTGAACTGCCTGAAGTAGGAAGCAGTTTTGAACAAAAGGCTGTGGCGGGTGTTGTGGAGTCTGTGAAGGCTGCTGCCGATGTTTACATGCCGATCAGTGGCGAAATTACGGAAGTGAATGAAGCATTGCGTGCAGATCCCGCTTTGGCCAATACCGATCCTCTGGGTGCAGGTTGGTTCTTCAAGGTTAAGTTGTCTGATGCATCGCAAGTAGATGCTTTGCTGGACGAAACTGCTTACTCAGCGTTTGCAGCGTCTCATTGAAATTTGTTTGAAGTTTTTTGCTTTTTAATTTTTTGACCAAACTTTGAGTCTGAAAGTCAAACCATGCTGATGTCCTCTGCCGCCCCCTTAACCCAACTCGAAAACGAGAGTGAGTTCATTGCACGCCACATTGGCATCAGTGAAGCGGATGAAAAACACATGTTATCGGTCATCGGCGAGGCTTCACGCCGCGCGCTCATTGACAGCATCGTGCCCGCCTCCATTGCACGCAGTCAGGCCATGAAGTTGCCTGCGCCCGTGACAGAGGCCGGCGCGTTGGCTGAGCTCAAAGCCATGGCGCAGCAAAACAAAATACTCAAGAGCTTCATTGGCCAAGGTTATTACGGCACTCACACACCCGGCGTGATTTTGCGTAACATCTTGGAAAACCCCGCTTGGTACACCGCCTACACACCCTACCAAGCCGAAATCAGCCAAGGCCGAATGGAAGCTTTGGTTAATTTCCAAACCATGATTTGCGATTTGACGGCCATGCCCATTGCCAACGCTTCCATGTTGGACGAAGCTACTGCTGCTGCCGAGGCCATGACCTTGGCCAAGCGCTCGGTCAAATCAAAAAGCAACAACATCATTGTGGCCAGTGACTGTCATCCGCAAACCATTGAAGTGATTCAAACGCGTGCAGCGCCTTTAGGCTTGAAGGTGATAGTGGGCATTGTCCCCGAGCTCATGCAACAACATGATTATTTTGCAGCGGTGGCGCAGTACCCTGCTACTTCAGGCATGACGCACGATTTGAAAGATGTCATTGCAAAAGCTCACGCTGCTCAAGCAGCCTTCATTGTGGCCGCCGATTTGCTAGCATTGACACTGCTCACGCCACCCGGTGAAATGGACGCCGACATCGTGGTGGGTACCACGCAACGCCTCGGTATGCCCATGGGCGCCGGCGGCCCACACGCCGCTTACTTGGCCTGCCGCGATGACTACAAGCGCTCTATGCCAGGCCGTTTGGTGGGTGTCAGTGTGGACGCCCATGGCAACCCGGCCTATCGTTTGGCTTTGCAAACACGCGAGCAACACAGTCGCCGCGAAAAAGCCACCTCCAACATCTGCACGGCGCAAGTTTTGCCCGCGGTGGTAGCCAGCATGTACACGGTCTATCACGGCCCTGTAGGTTTGAAGCGCATTGCCCAACGCGTGGCCAGCTTCACCGCCATCTTGTCAGAAGGCTTAGAACAACTCGGTTGCCAACTGGCACACAAATCGGCGTTTGACACTTTGCAAATTAGCACCGGCGCACGCACCGATGCCATCCTACAAAAAGCCGTGCTCAAAGGTTTGAACTTGCGCAAATTAAGCGCCGACAGCATTGGCGTGTCTTTGGACGAAACCACATCACGCGATGACATCGAAGCACTCTGGTCTAGCTTTGCAGAAGGCGGCCAAGCCTTGCCCGACTGGACGCCTTTTGAAAAAGGTCGCGACACCCTCATTCCTGCTGGCCTGCGCCGTACCAGCACATTCCTCACACATCCAGTCTTCAATCGCTACCACTCCGAAACTGGCATGCTGCGTTACATCCGCCAATTGAGCGACAAAGATTTGGCGCTCGACAGAAGCATGATTCCGCTGGGCTCTTGCACCATGAAGCTCAATGCCACCAGCGAGATGATCCCCATCACCTGGCCCGAGTTTGCCAACATGCACCCCTTTGCTCCCGCTGACCAGCTCAAGGGCTATGCACTGCTCGATGAACAACTGCGCGAGTGGTTGTGCCAAGCCACGGGCTACGCAGGCATCAGCTTGCAACCCAACGCGGGCTCACAAGGTGAATACGCAGGTCTCTTGGTCATCAAGGCTTTTCACGAGGCCAAGGGCCAAGGCCATCGCAACATTTGCATCATTCCATCTAGCGCACACGGCACCAACCCTGCCAGCGCGCAAATGGTGGGCCTGCAAGTGGTGGTCACCGCCTGCGATGCGCAAGGCAACGTCGACATGGTTGACCTCAAAGCCAAGTGTGAAGAGCACAGCGCCAACTTGGCCGCAGCCATGATCACCTACCCCAGCACGCATGGCGTGTTTGAAACGCAAGTCAAAGCACTGTGCGAATTGGTACATCAGCATGGCGGCCGTGTGTATGTAGACGGTGCCAACATGAATGCCTTGGTGGGCGTGGCCGCCCCCGGTGAATTTGGTGGCGATGTCAGTCACCTTAATTTGCACAAAACTTTTTGTATTCCTCATGGCGGTGGCGGCCCAGGTGTTGGCCCTGTTTGTGTGGTGGAAGACTTGGTGCCTTTCTTGCCAGGTCACGCCACAGGCGGCTTGAAGGTGAATGGTGTGGGCGCCGTGTCAGCCGCTCCTTTGGGCAATGCGGCCGTATTGCCCATCAGCTGGATGTATTGCCGCATGATGGGCGCCGAAGGGTTGAAGCACGCCACCGAAGCAGCCATTCTGGCAGCCAACTACATCAGCCATCGCTTGACCGATCACTACCCCACGCTGTACGCCAGCGCTGGTGAAAATGGCAAATCCGGTCATGTGGCCCACGAGTGTATTTTAGATTTGCGCGGCCTGAAAGAAACCAGCGGCGTGATGGCCGAAGACGTGGCCAAGCGTTTGATGGACTACGGGTTCCACGCACCTACCCTGTCTTTTCCCGTGGTCAACACCCTCATGGTGGAGCCTACTGAAAGCGAAACCCTAGAAGAGATTGACCGTTTCATTGATGCCATGATTGCCATACGCGAAGAAGTGCGCCTCATTGAAAACGGCGTTTGGCCGCAAGATAACAATCCTCTGAAACATGCACCTCACACCGCTGCCAGTTTGATGGCTGCTGATTGGAATCGTCCTTACTCACGTGAAGTAGGCGCCGCGCAAGCTGATCGCCCCTTAAGCAGCGTCAAATATTGGCCGCAAGTGGGCCGCGTTGACAATGTGTACGGCGATCGCAACCTGTTCTGCAGCTGCGTGCCCATGAGCGACTACGCTTGATGAGCGCTTTGCAAATCAAGCGTGTTGACTATTTGGATACGCAAGATGCGCAGGCTTTGGTCTTCTTGCTTGATGCCTACGCACAAGATCCGATGGGCGGTGGTGAAGCATTGAATCCAGAAAATACAGCGCGCTTGTGCAGTGACATGGCACGCATTGCAGGCGCTGCCAGTTTCATTGCATGGTTAGAAGGCAAACCCATTGGCTTGATCAATTGCTTTGAAGGCTACTCCACCTTCAAGGCCAAGCCCTTGCTCAATGTGCACGACATTGCCGTTTTGTCGGGCCATCGGGGCCAAGGCGTGGGTCAATCTCTCCTCAAGGCCGCAGAAGACTACGCGCAAGCTCGCGGTTGCTGTAAGCTCACACTCGAGGTACTCAGTGGCAACGCTCAGGCCTTGTCCAGCTACAAACGCTTTGGATTTACCCAATACGAACTTGCTGCTGCAGCGGGACAAGCGCAATTCATGCAAAAGTGGCTGTAAAGTCACGGGTTGAATGAAACCCAATCCGATTCGAGTCTTAAGCGTCATCCCGCCGATGACGCAACTCAATACCCCCTACCCGTCTACGGCCTACCTGACGGGATTTTTGCGTTCTCGTGGGGTGACTGCTGTTCAAGAAGACTTGGCCTTGAAACTGGTCTTGACTTTGTTCACGGCCCAAGGCCTGGAAGACGTGAAGGTTCGCGCGTTGCGATTGCCAGAAGCCGAACGCAGTGCCAGTGTCAATTTCTTTCTCGATTTCTTTGCGCGCTACTTGCACACCATTGAACCCACCATTGCTTTTTTACAAGGCAAGGACAGTACGCTGAGCCACCGCATTGCAGGTCGTGGGTTCTTACCCGAAGGCCCTCGCTTTGCGGCACTCGATGCTTACGACGACAGCGAATCGGCCGACCCCCTGTCTTGGGCCTTTGGTGCACTGGGTCAGCAAGACCGCGCACGCCACTTGGCCACTTTGTATCTGAACGATTTAGCCGACGTGTTGCGCGATGCAGTCGACTCTCGGTTTGAATTTGTTCGCTACGGCGAATTATTGGCTGGCAGCCAAGCCACCTTTGAGCCTTTGGCTGCAGCACTTGCAGCGCCACTCACCTTGATGGATGAGAAGCTACAAGCTCTCACACTACAGGCCATTGAGCAACACCAACCCAGCTTGGTCCTTCTTTCTGTACCCTTCCCTGGCGCTGTTTATGCCGCCTTCAGAATTGCTCAGTGCATCAAACAACACCATCCCCGCATTCACATTGCAATGGGTGGTGGCTTCGTGAATACCGAATTGCGTGAGTTAACAGAGCCTCGCGTCTTTGATTATGTCGACTTCATCACACTCGACTCAGGCGAGCGGCCACTTCTGGCTTTGCTAGAACATCTAGAGGGCAAACGTTCATCATCACGTTTGGTTAGAACCTTTGTCAGAAAAACAAGCGATGAAACTCAAATTAAGGATGGCGATGGAGGTGCCACTGACAGTGCTCAACGCGTTCAACTCATCAATTGGTCAGAACCCGACGTGCCGTTTGAAGAAGTAGGCACTGCCACATGGGATGGCCTGCCTTTGCAAGACTATCTGTCATTGCTAGACATGCTCAATCCCATGCACCGGTTGTGGAGCGATGGCCGCTGGAACAAACTCACTGTCGCGCATGGTTGCTATTGGAAAAAATGCAGCTTCTGCGATGTGAGTCTTGACTACATTTCGCGCTACGAAACTGCGTCTGCAACTTTGTTGGTCGACCGCATTGAACAGATTGTGAAAGAGACAGGTCAAACTGGTTTTCACTTTGTAGACGAAGCTGCGCCGCCAAAAGCGCTCAAAGCATTGGCCGAAGAACTCATTCGCCGCAACGTGCACATCTCGTGGTGGGGCAATATTCGGTTTGAAAAAACCTTCACGCCAGAATTGGCAGAGTTGCTGGCCGAGAGTGGTTGCATTGCCATGTCAGGTGGACTTGAAGTGGCCTCCGACCGCCTGCTAAATCTGATGAAAAAAGGCGTCACAGCTGAGCAAGTGGCACAAGTGACCAAAGGCTTTTCAGAGGCCGGCATTTTGGTACATGCTTACCTCATGTATGGCTTCCCAACTCAAACGGTGCAAGATACCGTAGACGCCCTTGAGTATGTGCGGCAACTGTTTGAACACGGCTGCATTCAAAGTGGCTTCTTCCACCGCTTTGCTTGCACCGTTCACTCGCCAGTCGGTTTAAATCCCAAAGAATATGGCATCGAACTGATTCCTTTGCCCCCTGTGAGTTTTGGCAAAAACGACATAGGTTTCATTGACCCCACGGGCGTCGATCACGATCTATTGGGATTGGGATTGAAAAAAGCCATCTACAACTTCATGCATGGCATTGGCCTTGAGGAAGATGTGAGAACTTGGTTTCAAGATGCTCTCAATGAACATGCTAGCGGTAAAAACCAGTCATTCAAAATTCCGAAAAGTAAAGTGCCAAGGCACACCATTGAAAAAGCACTCCAACGATAAATGAGACTTTCATGCAATCGCCTGGTACACCGCAGGCCGCTGCTTGGCTAAGTGTCAAAGCCTTGCAGACCGCATGCTATCAAGGACTTGGGTAAATTTTGAATGAAATCATTTTGCCGGCTGCGTTGACTTTTGCCAACACCATATCGCCAGATCCTACATTTTCACCCGCGAACGCTGCAATGTTCACATGGTGAGTGACCAGAATCAAGGCCTTGTCGCCTTTGATCTTCAACTGGTTGCCAATGAATTTTTGCAAATTCAAATTGCTTTGGGACCCTTGCCGCATGTCGTCAAAAAAAGAATTCAAAGACGGCTCCAACACAGGCAAGCTGAATGCCAAATTTTCAGCAGTCTCTTTGCAACGACACCAAGCACTCGTAAAGACGACGGCATCGCTCACCCCCTGCGCCCTCAACCACTGACCTGTTTTTTGCGCTTGCGCACGACCTGTGGCGTCTAGATTTCGCTGCGACTTGCAATCTTGAAGTTTGTAACCTGCAGGGTCGCCAATGCCAGGCGCAACGGCGTGCCGCATTAGCAAAACATGATCAGGTTTTTTGAGCAGTTCAGACAATTCACTGGCGCACACTTGAAAGCTGCCTACCAAGCCAAAAGCCACCCACAACAGCTTTATCAAGCTCTTCTTGAGCATCTTCATCATTGGGTATCTGCCGATGAAGG
>SXXD01000106.1 GCA_005789685.1 Burkholderiales bacterium | reverse complement strand
TTCTCTGCAATTACCAATGTTTTCATCTCATACAATCCGGTCTCGCGTGCGCGCATGCGCACGTGTACACACACGGGCACGCGCACACGCGCGCCCACATGTTTTCACAATAACAAATTTTTCACGCCGTGGTCAAAAAAAATCTCACCTTGACAAAATCGACTTCAAAACCCGCTGCCAAGCCTCATGCTAAGTCATCGGCTTCGGCTGCAGCCGGTCGTCGGGTTCAGGTGCGCCGCTCAGGCGTCCACGGCAAAGGCGTCTTTGCGCTGCTAGACATTGCTGAAGGCGAGACCTTGTACGAGTATGTCGGCGAGGTCATCAGCTGGGATGAAGCACAAGATCGCCACCCGCATGACCCCTCCGACCCCAATCACACTTTTTATTTCCATGTCAACGAAGACAAGGTGATAGACGCCCTGCACGGCGGCAACTCCTCGAGGTGGATCAATCACAGTTGCAACCCCAACTGCGAAGCCGATGAAGAGAACGACCGAATCTTCATCAAGGCCCTGCGCAACATCAAGGCGGGTGAAGAGCTCAATTACGACTACGGCTTGATCATTGACGAGCCTTACACGCCCAAGCTCAAGGCAGAATACCCTTGCTGGTGTGGCAGTGCCAATTGCCGCAAAACATTGCTAGCGCCCAAACGCCGCCCCGCAACACCTAAAATTCCAAGTCAAATTAAAAAGATTGAAAAGAAAATCAAGAAGCTCAAAAAAGAGCTGAAGCTGGTCAAGCAAAAAGCGACCTGATTGGCACTAACCTGAATTGAGGTGACCTTGAAACCTGGGGCTCCCCATCAACGCTGGCTCGCGGAAGCCATCTGGCAGTCCGTGGTACCCGAGTGGCCTGGATTCAGCATCGAGATCCTGCCCGAAATTGATTCCAGCAACAGCGAGCTGATGCGGCGCGCCCGACAAGGCCGCCACGATCCTATTTTGTTGCTTGCAGAGCGCCAATCGGCAGGTCGCGGACGTCAAGGGCGAACTTGGGTTGGCGAACCGGGGCATGCACTTACTTTTTCCATCGGCTTGCCCTACCAACCCAGGAATTGGTCTGGCCTTTCTTTGGCCGTCGGACTCAGCTTGGCCGAGTCGTTGGGCGAAGACATCCAACTCAAATGGCCCAATGACTTGTGGTGCCATCAAAGAAAGCTCGGTGGCATCCTGATAGAAGTGGCCAGCCAAGGCGATCAAAGCTATGCCGTGATCGGCATCGGCTTGAACATCCAACTGCCCGCCAGCCAAGACCTCCGAACGCCCGCTGCTGCCCTTTCTGAGATTTGGCAAGGGGTTAGCGCGCCCCTGGCTTTAGAACGCGTTGTCAAGCCCTTGTTAGACGCCTTGAGAAGTTTTGAAGCAAGCGGGTTCAGCCCCTTACATGAACGCTTCAATGCGCGCGACGCTCTTTGCGGATTGAACATCACCACCAGCGATGGCTTGGAGGGTTTGTGTGCCGGCTTAGACAACCAAGGCGCCTTGCAAATTGACACGCTCGAAGGTCGGGTGAAAGTCAGTAGCGCAGAAGTGAGTGTTCGGACAAAATGAAACACCTGAAACTGCGCTGGCTGATTATGGCCTTGATGCTGTCAAATGCGCTGCTGTATGGTTGGCGCGAAGGTCTCTTTGAAGCTTGGGGTTTTGCCCCTGAAAGTGCGCGTGAACCCTCGCGCACTTTGCAACAGATCCAGCCCGACAACGTGGTCATCACAAGGAAAATCTCATGAGCTTGAAACTTTATTTTTCACCAGGTGCTTGTTCATTTGTGCCCCATTGCATGTTGCAACGGACGGGTGCCGAGTACGAACCCATCATGGTCAAGTTGCACAAAGGTGAGCAACACGAAGGCGCCTACAAAGCCCTCAATCCCCGCGGTCAAGTTCCGGTGCTGGTTGACGATGGACAGGTGATCACACAGATTTTGGCCATCGTTTTGCACCTCGATCAAAAGTTTCCTGCCGCGCAGTTTTTGCCAACATCGCCCTTGGCTCGGGCCAAGGCCATTGAAACTTTGGCCTGGATGAACAACACGGTTCATCCCACCTTCACGCACATCTTCATGCCGCAAAAGTTCAGCGACCAAGCAGACGTTCAAGCCCACTTGAAAGCGTTCAACACGCTGACTTACAAAGGCTTGCTGTCTGAATTGGAAAGTTTCGTGAGCGCCAAAGCACCTTCTGCATGGTTATCGGGCGATCACCTTGGGCCCTTAGATGCCTATGCGCTGACGCTCACTCGATGGGGTTCTATCGCAGGCATCAACCCTAGCACTTACGTTTTATTGTGGGCACACGTTCAAAGGGTAGCGGCTGACCAAGCTGTCTCTGTGGTGATCGAGCGTGAACGGCTTCAGTTGAACTTGTTCAAAGGCTAAAGTTTTTTAGCTTTTAGTTCAAAGTTTGCGCGAAAAGCGAATGGTGAGACAAGCGCCGGGGGGCGTCTGCCCGGGGTGAGCCATTTCAACCGTCACAGTGGCGCCATGGCGCTTTGCAATTTCTCGCACAATGGGCAGGCCCAAGCCAGAGCCATCTACATTGGTTCCTAAGGCTCGATAAAAGGGTTCAAACACCCGCTCTCTTTCGGCCGCGCTGATGCCAGGGCCGTTGTCTTCCACTTGCACAGCCAAGGCTTGACTGTAGGGGTCTAACAAAAGGCGCACTGTAATGACGCCTATTCGCTCGGGGGTGCTGGGGGTGTAATGAATGGCGTTGTCAACCAAATTTCGAATCATCTCTTTGAGCAGCGTCGGGTTGCCTTGCAAGGTCAAAAAGCGCCGTTTTTTAGCCGTGTCGACGCCGTCATAACCCAAGTCCAAACCCTTTTCCATGGCGTGTGGCAATGAGTCATTGAGCACCTCGCTGATCAAGGCCGCCATGTCACACGATTGCAAGTCTATAGACCCAGCGCCTTCTGCCCGAGCCAGTGACAACAGTTGATTGACGGTATGCGTAGCTTGGACACTCGCTCGACCAATTTGTTGCAGCGACTGCTTTAACTCTTCTTCTCCAGCTTCTTTTCTTTGCGCCAAGTCAGCTTGCATCCGCAAACCAGCAAGGGGGGTTTTCAATTGATGGGCCGCGTCGGCTAAAAATCTTTTTTGAGTGCTTATCGACTCTTTTAATCGGCGCAACAAATCATTCACTGAGGACACCAGTGGGGCCACTTCCAATGGCACTGTTTTTTCATCCAAAGGGCTCAGGTCATCAGATTTTCTGGCGCGTATGCGCTCTTCCAATTCCGACAGCGGCTTGATGCCGCGGACCAAGGCCAACCAAACCAGCAACACAGCCAGCGGCAAAATTGCAAACTGAGGCAGCATGACACCTTTGATAATTTCAGTAGCCAAGACTGATCTTTTCTCTCGGGTTTCAGCCACTTGAACAAGGACAGAACCTAATTCTGAGGTCGATTTTTCAGAAGTTAACTGAACCCAGGTGTAGGCCACCCGAACCTCGAGGCTGCGCATTTCATCGTCGCGAATTTTGACATCGTAGCTGCCCAGTTTTTCCTCATCTTGAGGTTGCGGCAAATCGCGATCGCCACCAAGCAGCTCGCCTTTGGGTCCAATGACTTGG
>SXXD01000105.1 GCA_005789685.1 Burkholderiales bacterium | reverse complement strand
AGCGGCCATTTGCTTGTTGAAAGATGCCACCGCCACCAAGGGCGGAATCTGGACACCCGCCTCAGCCATGGGCAACGCTCTGATTGCGCGACTGCAATCTCACGCAGGCCTGACATTTACCGTTGAATAAAACGCTCTAAATCCTTAAGGATTGAGCTCCATCGCGGAAGGCAAATAGCCTTTCAGGCTGTGCACGCCGTTGGCAAACAAGATGGCGTTCACAGTGGCTTGGGCTGTGGCTTCTGCAGCCATGACCGTCAGCAACAGCATGTCGGGTGTTGCGGTTTCAGCACAGGTGGCAATGGCAAACAAGGTATCGCCATCCAGGGTTGTGTGAGCAGGCCGAATGCTGCGAGCAAACCCATCGTGTGAACTCATGGCCAAACGCTTGGCCTGCGATTTATTCAGGGTGGCATTGGTAGCCACTACGCCAATGGACGTGTTGGTGCCCGCCATTGGAATGGCGGAGCTCTGACCTGCCAGCAAGGCTTGCTGCGTATTGAGCAAGCGCGTGCCGTCGGCTGTTCGGGCACCTGCCAACACTTGCCCGTTAGCCGGATCGATTACATCACCCACGGCATTGCATGCCACCATCGCACCAACCTGCCACGGCCCCACTTTGACCAAGGCATGGCCTACACCGCCTTTCATGGCCCGGTTCAAGCCAAACAACTTACCCACGACAGCACCGGCACCGGCACCCACGTTGCCCGACATGGGGGGCACCACCGAACGCATGGCACTGGCCGTCATCGGTTTTTGATAAAGCGCATCTTCGCAAGCCGCATAGCCGGCCGCGGCGTCGGGTCTTATTTTGGCGTTATCGCCTTCTCGCACCAAAGGCAAGTCAAACAACACGGCGGCGGGCACGATGGGCACGCAACCATGGCCGGTTTGAAACCCTAAGTTGCGTTCGTCTAACCAACGCATGACCCCGCCGGCAGCGTCCAAGCCAAAGGCGCTGCCACCCGATAACAAGACCGCATGCACCTTGTCAACCAAATTTGAGGGGTCGAGCAAATCTGTTTCTCGGGTGCCCGGGGCAGCACCCCGCACATCGACACCACCCACTGCCCCTTGGGGCGCTAACACCACCGAGCACCCCGTTAGGCGCTGGCTGGAGGTAAAGTGGCCCACATGCAAACCTGCAATGTCGGCAATGCTGCCGTAATGCGGATTGGCTCTTTGGCTCAATCGGGTGTTTACAATGTTCTGAGATGTCATCTGAAAGCCTTTTATCAATGCCCCCGCCCTGTCTTGCCAACATGACTGATGGGACGCCAACCCTGAAGACACAAGGATAACGCGTGTCTTCGTTTGTGCTTCAACGTTTCTTCAGTTTTTTCGCCACCTTGGCGGTCACGTCGGTGGTGGTGTTTGGGGTGCTGGAATGGTTGCCTGGCAATGCAGCGCAAGTTATTTTGGGCGAAACCGCGACCCCAGAATCTTTGGCGGCCATGGAAGAAAAATTGGGCCTCAATCAGCCTGCTCTCTCGCGCTATGTTGATTGGGTAGGTGGCTTGCTGCAAGGTCAATCGGGCATGAGTATTTCCTACGACACCCCCACAGCGGTGCTCATGATGGAGCGCATGCACGTCACACTGCCTTTGGCCATCATGGCCATGAGCATGACCATCATCATGGCCTTGTGTCTGGGTTTGTATGCCGCCTCCAAACAAAACACCACTGGCGATGTGGGGGTCATGACACTCAGCCAACTGGGGTTGGCTTTGCCAAATTTTTGGTTGGCCATTTTGTTGATCTTGCTTTTTGCAGTGCAACTTCAATGGGTGAGTGCCGGCGGTTTTCCTGGCTGGTCTGAAGAAGATGGCGGTGGCTTTTGGGCTGGTACAGCCGCCTTGATATTGCCGGCCATCGCATTGGCCGCCGTTCAAACTGCCATTCTCACGCGGGTCACACGTTCGGCGGTCATTGAATCGATGTCTGAAGACTATGTGCGCACTGCGCGGGCCAAGGGTTTGTCTAAGCAGCAAGTGTTGTGGCAGCACGTGCTGCGTAACGCCATGATTCCCGTGGTCACGGTCATGGGTTTGCAATTTGGCAATCTGATTACCAGCGCCATCGTCATTGAAAATGTGTTTGTGCTACCTGGCATTGGCCGACTGATTTTTCAGGCCATTGCCAACCGCGATTTGATTGTGGTGCGCGATGTGGTCATGTTGCTATCGGCCATGGTCATCTTGATTAATTTCTTCATTGACCTGCTCTATGCCTGGATTGACCCGCGTTTAAAAACAGGGACCGCAGCCGTATGAGTTCCTCGCAAAGTTTTAAACGCAGTGTACAGCGCGCTTTCAAGCACCGCAGTTTTGTGGTGGGTGCTGCCATTGTGTTGTTGCTAGTGGTCAGCGCAACCGTGTCTTTATTTTGGTCACCTTACCCCGTGGGTGATATTGACATTCCCAACAAATTGGCAAGGGCCAGTGCCCAACATTGGTTTGGCACAGACAGTCTAGGGCGAGACATTGCGTCGCTCTTGTTGGTGGGCAGTCAAAACTCCTTGCTGGTCGGCTTCATTGCGGTGGGCATTGGCTTGGGCTTGGGTGTACCGTTGGGCTTGTTGGCATCTGCCCGACGCGGCTGGATCGAAGAGGTGGTTATGCGCGCTGCCGACTTCACCTTTGCATTCCCCGCATTGCTTTCCGCCATTTTGCTCACTGCCATTTATGGGCCGGGCTTGGTGGTCAGTATCACTGCCATTGGTATTTTCAACATCCCTGTGTTTGCACGTATCACGCGGGGCGCAGCCAATGCCGTGTGGTCGCGTGATTTCACCTTGGCAGCCAGAGCCGCTGGCAAATCCCAATGGGCCATTACCTGGGAGCATGTGTTGCCCAACGTAGCCAGCGTGCTCATTGTGCAAGCTACTGTGCAGTTTGCCATTGCCATCTTGGCTGAAGCCGCTTTGTCTTACCTAGGCTTGGGCACCCAGCCCCCCAATCCCAGCTGGGGCCGCATGCTGAACGAAGCGCAATCGCAAATGTTTCAAGCGCCTATGCTGGCGGTGTATCCGGGCATCGCCATTGCTCTGGCAGTGCTTGGTCTCAATTTGATGGGCGATGGATTGCGTGACCTGCTCGACCCCCGTCTGTCGAGGTCGCGATAAGCGCACTGGCTTGAACATGACACCCTCCAACGCCATCCCTTTGCTGTCCGTTCGCAATCTGCGGGTTGCTTTGCAAACATCGCACGGCCAACTGGAAGCTTTGAGAGGTGTCGATTTTGAGATGCAGCGCGGCGACACTTTGGGCTTGATTGGCGAAAGTGGTTGCGGTAAATCACTCACCGCCTTGGCCATCATGGGATTGTTGCCAGATCGCGCCACAGTTTCGGGGTCGATTGCATTGAATGGCACTGAGCTTACTCAAATGAGCGATGAGGCTTTGTGCAGCTTGCGAGGTGCGCGCATGGCCATGATTTTTCAAGAGCCTATGACTGCGCTCAACCCCTTGCATCCTATTTGGAAACAAATTGCCGAGCCGCTGCAATTGCATCAGGGCATGGATTTGATTTCTGCAAAAGCACGTGCGCTTGAATTGTTAGAACGCGTTCAATTGCCACGGGCGCGGGAAAGACTGGACAACTACCCGCACCAACTTTCAGGGGGTCAGCGCCAGCGCGTCATGATCTCAATTGCCCTAGCCTGCCAGCCCGACATTTTGATTGCCGACGAACCCACCACGGCCCGAGATGTCACCGTGCAAAAAGAAGTGCTGGCCTTGATTCGCCAATTGGTGGCCGAGGACGGCATGGGCCTGCTGTTGATCAGCCACGACTTGGGCCTGATGCGCGACCAAGTTGAGCGCGTCATGGTGATGTATGGCGGTACGGTTGTTGAAAGTGCACTCACTCAAGAATTGTTTGGCATGCGGGCGCACCCTTATACCCAAGGTCTGTTTGCTGCGCGTCCCCAGCTGGGATTGAAACGAGGCACACGACTGCAAACCATTGCGGGCAATGTGCCAGAAATTTTCAACTGGCCACAAGGCTGTGCATTTGCCGACCGCTGCGCTTATGTGAAAAACAGTTGCAGGCAGATTTTGCCGCAGCTTGAACGTGTGCCAGACGCAACCCATGGCATGGATGTCAAAGGTACCGAGCAGGCAGGACCCGTTACCGAACATTGGGTGCGTTGTCCTGAATGGCAAAAATTGGAGGCTTCGACATGATCGACTCCAACGAAGTTTTGCTAAACGTTCATCATGTGAGTAAACAATATGCTTTGCCCAAGCCTTCTGTGTTTGCCAAGGCTGGGCACATTCAAGCCGTGAAGGATGTCAGTTTTCAATTGACCGCTGGCAAGAGCATGGGCATTGTCGGCGAGTCTGGCTCTGGCAAATCGACCTTGGCCCGTTTGGTCATGGCCCTTGAAAAACCGACGCAAGGCAAAGTCTTGTTCAAGGGCCAAGACTTGAATGCCTTGCCACAAGAGCAGCTTCGACATGCGCGCAGCGATTTTCAAATGGTCTTCCAAGACCCCTATGGTTCACTCGATCCAAGGCAAAAAGTTTTGCGCATCGTAGCTGAGCCGCTGCACAGCACCCTGAACAGCGGCTCAGGGCAATCGCTGAGTAACAAAGAGTTAAAAGACCGCGCCACACAAGCCCTCACAGAAGTTGGCTTGCGGGCCTCAGATCTCGACAAATACCCGCATGAATTCTCGGGTGGTCAACGCCAACGCATTGCCATTGCAAGGGCACTCATTACTCGCCCCTCGCTCATCGTTGCCGATGAGCCTGTGAGTGCTTTGGATGTGTCGGTCCAAGCCCAGGTGCTTAACCTCATGATGGACCTGCAGGATCGTTTTGGCTTGAGTTACTTGTTTGTGAGCCATGATCTTGCAGTCGTGAACCTGATGTGCGACGATGTGATTGTT
>SXXD01000104.1 GCA_005789685.1 Burkholderiales bacterium | reverse complement strand
TGAGCTAAGCACCCCCCTAATCAAAGATTAATTCAAGGCGTCTTTTAAAGCCTTGCCTGGACGGAACTTAGGCACCTTAGCAGATTTGATTTTGATGGCAGCACCGGTACGTGGGTTGCGACCAGCGCGAGCAGCACGCTTGGTGACGGCGAATGTACCGAAACCAACCAAAGCGACAGTGCCGCCTTTTTTCAATGTGGTGCGAACGGCGCCAATGGTGGCTTCCAATGCACGGCCAGCAGCAGCTTTAGAGATGTCTGCTTGTTTGGCAATGTGCTCGATCAATTCAGTTTTGTTCATACAAAGAACCTTAGGAAAAAATAAGAGAACTCAAAATCTGAGTGACTCATGATTGTTAAAATTTTTTTGAAGTTTTAAAAAAACTTCCGGGACAAAACATTGTCTTCGCAATGAATTTACTGACCTCAATTTAACCAGACAAAACAAGCCTGTCAAATGATTTTGTGTCTAGAAACCGCAATGCGACACGAATTCTAGACGCAAACTGAATGTCTGCAAGGGGCTTCGCGAAAAAAAATTTGGAGATCCAACAACTAGATCCCAAAAGTTCTCATAAAGCTGCAGCAATGGCTTTTCCAACGTCTTGCGTATTAGCAGAACCCCCAATGTCTGCGGTGCGTGGCGCACCACTATTGGGTGCCAATACTTTTTCAATGGCAGCCAATACGGAATCGTGGGCAGGCTTGCAACCCAAAAATTCCAACATCATGGCGCCGCACCAAATTTGACCAATGGGGTTTGCAATGTTCTTGCCTGCGATGTCTGGTGCAGAGCCATGAACCGGTTCAAACAAAGAGGGGAATTTGCGATCTGGATTAAGGTTGGCACTGGGTGCAATGCCAATCGTGCCTGTGCAAGCTGGGCCCAAGTCGCTCAGAATATCGCCAAACAAATTGCTGGCCACCACCACATCGAAAAAGTCGGGGCGCTGCACAAAGTGCGCCGTCAAAATATCAATGTGAAACTTGTCAACATGGATACCAGGGTAGTTCTTGGCCATTTCGACAACACGCTCATCCCAATACGGCATGGTGATGGCAATGCCGTTGGATTTGGTGGCACTGGTGAGATGCTTCTTTGGGCGAGTCTGCGCAAGTTCAAAGGCGAATTTCAAGACACGATCGACACCAATGCGCGACATGACCGTTTCTTGCATCACAATTTCACGCTCGGTGCCAGGGTACATGCGTCCGCCAATGCTGGAGTACTCACCCTCGGTGTTTTCCCGCACGATGTACATGTCAATTTCACCGGGCTGTCTGGGCGAGCCATCTCTTCGCACCACGGGTGCAATGATGCCTGGCATGAGTCTGGCAGGACGCAAGTTGATGTACTGATCAAACTCACGGCGAAACAAAAGCAAAGAGCCCCACAAAGAAACATGGTCGGCAATTTTGTCTGGCCAACCCACAGCACCAAAGTAGATGGCATCGTGGCCACCAATTTGGTCTTTCCAATTGTCGGGCAGCATTTGGCCGTGCTTTTCAAAGTAGTCCCAACTTGAAAAGTCGAAATGATCAAATTGCAAATCGAGATTGAATTTTGAAGCGGCTGCCTCCACGACCCTGAGGCCCTCGGGCATGACTTCTTTGCCAATGCCATCTCCAGCAATGACTGCAATGCGTTTTTTTGTCATGTTTTTTTCTCCTAAAATTTACTTAGCGGGCCTCACAACCCAACTGACGCCCCAAGCCGTAAGGGCAATACCGACCAGTGTGAAAGCAGTGATGGGTTCATCAAATAACAACCATGCCACCAAAGCCGTACAGGGCGGCACAAGGTACATCAAGCTGGTCACACTGGCAGCAGCGCCCTTCTGAATGAGCATGTACAAAAGCGAGCTGCCGCCTAAGGTCAATCCTAATACAGACCACGCCATGGCGCCAATGAACTCGGCGTTGAATTGCACGGATTCAGTTTCTAACAGCGCCAAGGGGGTTGTCACAATCAATGCCGCAAGCAATTGAACGGTATTGGCCGATCGAACGTCACATGGCTTAACGAAGCTTTTTTGGTAAAGCGTGCCCAAGGTAATGGAGAGCAGCGCCATGATGGCAAAACTCAAATTGAGTGCATTGACATGGTCTAAAGCACTGCCCTGCGTGAGTTTGTGCCAGACCACCAAAAGCAGCCCACAAAAACCCAACAACAAACCGAGCCACTGTCGGCGGCTCACCTTGTTTTCTAAAGTGGTATCTCTGGACGACAGCCAAATGGCGGTCAGCACGGGCTGCAACCCCACAACGAGGGCCGACAAACCAGACCCCATGCCCGCCTTGACCGCCGCCCAAACGCCGCCCAAGTAGCCTGCATGCATAAGAACGCCAGTGACTGACAAGTGAAACCATTCCGATCGACTTTGCGGCCATTTCACCTTAGCCACCCTGATCCAAATGACAAAGCAAGCAATGGACAGGGCGTAGCGAAGCCCTAAAAAGGAAAACGGGGGTGCATTGGGCATGCCAAAACGTGCAACGATGAAACCCGTGCTCCAAATGAGCACGAAAACCGCAGGCATGGCCCGTACCCAGGCGTCGGAAGACTCTGAGTGATTCATTTTACTCGCGCACGAATCTCAGGGAGGGCCTTTTGCATGTAGTAAATCATAGACCAAATGGTCAGAATGGAGGCAATCCAGATCAGGCCAGTGCCCCACACATGCGTGTCAATCACGCCGAACAATTGACCATTGAAAAGTAAAAACGGAATGGCCACCATCTGCACCGTGGTCTTTAGCTTACCGATGAAATGAACCGCGACACTTTTGCTAGCGCCAATTTGCGCCATCCACTCTCGCAAGGCCGAGATGGCGATCTCACGCCCAATGATGATCAAGGCCACAAAAACATGAACGCGATGCAAGTGAACCAGTACCAACAGGGAGGCACAGACCAAAAACTTGTCGGCCACAGGGTCTAAAAAGGCGCCAAATGAAGAGGTTTGGTTGAGCTTTCGGGCCAAAAAACCATCGAGCCAGTCTGTGGCTGCAAAAATCACAAACATGGTGGTGGCCAAAAAGTTGCGTGATTCAACGGGCAACTCAGTGTAGAACACCCCCACAATGAAGGGAATCGCGACGATGCGCGTCCAAGTCATAAGGGTAGGAATGGTGAAAAACATGGGAGATATTGTGTCACGCATTGAAGTCAGTTTGCTGACACCAAGGCGCCATGCTCAGTGAAGGGCCTGGTAAATGATTTCTGCCAATTCCCTAGAGATACCGTCCACCGACATCAGGTCTTCAACACTGGCGTCTTCTACGCCACGCACACCCCCAAAGCGCTGCAACAGTTTGGCGCGTTTTTTGGGGCCAATACCCCCAATTTCCTCTAAACGCCCACCGCCCATTCGAACTTTAGCGCGTTGTGCACGCATTCCCGTGATGGCAAATCGGTGCGCCTCATCCCTGACTTGAGCGACCAGCATCAAGGCCGCTGAATCTTTGCCCAGATAAACCTTGTCTCGACCATCGGCAAAGACCAGTTCTTCAAGGCCCACTTTTCGGCCCTCCCCTTTTTCAACGCCCACAATCAAGGACAGATCGAGGCCCAAAGCTTCGAAGACCTCTCGGGCCATCGATACCTGTCCCTTGCCACCATCAATGAGCACCAAATCTGGCATGCGGACCTTGCGATCTACTTCGCCGGATTTAATGGCCTCGGCCAACTTGCCATATCGCCGCATCAAGACCTGCCGCATCGCTGCGTAATCGTCACCGGGTGTGATGTCTTCAATTTTGTAGCGTCGATATTCGCTGTTTTGCATTTTGTGATTTTGAAAAACCACACAAGAAGCTTGGGTCGCTTCGCCAGATGTATGCGAAATGTCAAAGCACTCCATGCGCAAGGCATCCATGTCATCTGGCGCTAAATCGAGCGCTTCAACCAAGGCCCTGGTGCGCGCTTGTTGCGAGCCCTCTTCCGCCAACAATCGGGCCAGTTGAATGGCCGCATTTTTCTCAGCCATCTCCAGCCATGATCTTCTTTGCTCGCGCGGGTTGTGGACGGCGTTGACTTTCATGCCAGACTGCAAGGCGATGGCATCAAGCACCTTGGCATCTATTTTCTCGCTGGTGATCAATGTTGTCGGCACCGGAATGCTCAAGTAATGCTGCGCAATGAAGGCCTCCAACACTTTCACCTCTAAAGTTTGTGCAACCACGCTGACATCGTCTTCCAATGCCAAGTTGAGCATGGCGTGGCCATCTTCCACATGCGAGGGAAAATAAGGCCGATCACCCAAATGCCTGCCCCCGCGAACCATGGCCAAATTGACGCACGCCCTGCCGCCCTGCACCTTGACGGCCAAAATATCGACGTCGGTGTCTGATACGTTATCAACCGATTGCTGATGTAGGACGCGCGACAAAGCCGTCATCTGATTGCGAACTTCTGCAGCCATCTCAAACTCAAGCTTGTCGGCATGCGCCATCATGCGTTCTTCCATCGCCTTTAAAACGGCCTGCGTCTCGCCCTGCAAGAATGCTTCTGCTTGCGCTACATCTTTCGCATACTGCGTCACTGACACCACACCCACACAAGGGCCCGAACAACGTTTGATTTGGTACAGCAAACAAGGCCTAGTTCGATTTGAAAAAACAGTGTCTTCACATGTGCGAAGTCTGAAGACTTTTTGCAGCAGCTGAATCGTTTCCTTCACAGCCCATGCACTGGGGTAAGGCCCAAAGTAGCGGTGTTTTTTTTCAATGCCCCCGCGGTAGTAGGCAATCCTTGAATAATCTTCTGCTTTGACAACGGGCTTGTCTTCGCTTGGTGTATCGGAAGTTGGCTTGTTGCGGCGGGTCACACTGGTGCCAGATACTTTGAGATAAGGGTAGCTTTTGTCGTCTCGAAACAAAATATTGAACTTGGGGCTCAATGTTTTGATCAAATTATTTTCAAGCAGCAAGGCCTCGGCTTCTGAACGCACCACGGTGGTTTGCATGCGCCTGATCTTGCTAATCATGTGCCCGATGCGGGTGCCGCCATGGTCTTTCTGAAAATAACTGCTAACGCGCTTTTTTAAATTCCTGGCTTTACCAACGTACAAAACTTGATCTTCCGCATCGAAATAGCGATAAACCCCAGGCAAGCTGGGAAGTGCGGCCACTTCGGCCAACAAAGATTCTGGGTGAACACTGGACATGGGGGCTATTGTGTCTCGAAGAGCGCGACAATATCACGCATGCAATGGGACATTTTTTGCCGCGTCATAGACAACCACGGAGATCTGGGGGTCTGTTGGCGCCTGAGTGCCGATTTGGCCTCGCGCGGTCAAAGCGTCAGGCTTTGGGTAGACGACGCAAGTGCGCTTGTTTGGATGGCGTCCGATGCGACGCCCAATGCCGAGGGCCGAGTCCAGTTCAACACGACAACGGGAACCGTGGTGGTACGGGCTTGGCACGATGCCCTTGATGGCATGGACCAGCCCTCCATCGTGTGGGTAGAAGCCTTCGGGTGCGAACTACCTGAGCACTTTGTCAATTGGGCGCATCAAAGCCAACCCAATGCAAATAGCCCCTCATGCCCCGTTTGGCTTAATTTGGAATATTTAAGCGCAGAGGCTTATGTGGAAAGAAGCCACAAACTACCCTCCCCCGTAATGAGCGGCCTCCTGAAAGGTAGAACGAAATGGTTTTTTTATCCAGGGTTCAATGACAAAACAGGTGGCTTGATTCGAGAGGCACGGGTTCTCGAAAAATTGGATGCCACTGCTACGCCAGAATTCGATCGATCTGGCAACAAGACCTGCCCTCAAATAAGCACTCTTTTTTGTTACGAGCCAGCAGCCTTGGCAGAGGCCATGCAATTGGCGTCGTTGAATTCGACTGGCCACCAATGGCAAGTGGCGCATGGGCGAGGTGCTTTGGCCTTCGAGAACGCATTGCGCACTTTGCCAAACCATTTAGATCAACCTTCACATCAATTCATTCCCCCTCTTTCTCAAACAAAATTTGACCAACTTTTAAAGTCAAGTGATTTGAATTTCGTGAGGGGCGAAGACTCTTTGGTCAGAGCGCTTTGGGCGGGGAAGGCCTTTGTTTGGCAAATATACCCACAAGATGATGGCGCTCACGGCCCCAAACTGAATGCTTTTTTAGACTGGCTACAAGCGCCAGACAGCCTTCGACGCTTTCACCTTAGCTGGAATGGACTTTCTGAAGAACCATTGCCTGAGGTGGACCTGCCCGCTTGGCAAGCTTGCGCAATGGCTGCGCAAGCGCGTTTGGCGCAACAAATGGATTTGGTCAGTCAATTGCTTCAATTTGTTGAAGAAAAGCGCTAAGATCGTGGGCTTTGGGACAACATTGGACAGATTATGAAAGTAGCTCAAGAAATTCGCGTTGGTAACGTCATCATGCAGGGCAAAGACCCCATGATCGTTTTGCGCACTGAATACAGCCGCGGCGGACGCGGTGCGGCCACCGTTCGCATGAAGCTCAAAGCCTTGCTGAGCAATATGGGCACCGAGTCTGTTTTCAAAGCCGACGACAAAATGGACCAAGTGATCTTGGATCAAAAAGAGTGCACCTACTCTTACTTTGCCGACCCCATGTATGTTTTCATGGACACTGAATTCAACCAGTACGAAGTTGAATCAGAAAACATGGGCGATGCTTTGCACTACCTGGAAGACGGCATGTCCGTTGAAGTCGTGTTCTACGACGGCAAGGCCATCTCAGTTGAGCTGCCCACCAGCGTAGAACGCGAAATCACTTGGACCGAGCCAGCCGTTAAAGGCGACACCTCTGGCAAAGTGCTCAAGCCCGCCAAAATTGCCACCGGCTTTGAAGTGCCTGTGCCTTTGTTTGTCAATCAAGGCGACAAAATTGAAATTGACACACGCACAGGCGAATACCGCAAGCGCGTTTGATCAACTTGTTTCAGTGGCCCTGGCTACTGCGCAAAAAGACCTCTTAGGAGGTCTTTTTTTTAAGGGGCAGCAGGCGCGTTTACGATTTGGGGCGCAGGCGCCAAGCTTGCGGCGCGGCACTGGCCAATGCTGTACCCACAACCCAAAAGACCACAGACACCCCTACCACGGCACCAGCAGCGCCAAAAATAAGGGGCATCAATACGCTAGAGGCATTGACCGTCATGATTCGCAAACCCAGTGCTTCGCCCTGGCGATGTGCCGGTGTGATTTGGTGCAAAGTACTCATGACCATTGGCTGAACCACACCTAAAACCAAACCCAAACAGACCGAACAAATACCCATGGCCAAAGCAGAATCAACCATGGGATAAATTGCAAAGATGAGGCCTGCACAAATCATGGCACCTGTGAGCAATCGATATTCTTGAAGGTGCCGTGCAACCAAAGGCAAGATCACCCGAATCAGGGCTGAGGCCACAGCGAAGGAACCCAAAATAGTACCAACCACCGACGCACTGAGGCCGCGTTCGTGTCCTAAGACTGGCACCACAAAGGTGTGAATATCCCAACAAGAAGACAACAACCAATTGACCAACAGCAGACGCTGCATGAGCGGCTCGTGCAGCAAGTCCCATACACGGCCATTAGCATGCTCAGGAAGTTGAGGCGGAATGGGTTTTTCTTGAATGTTGCGAATCCAGAACCACGCCAGCAGAGGAAAAAGGGTCAGCATCACAAACGTGGCGCGAAAGCCATCGGCATCGGCTGGCATGGCGCCCGCATGGTCAATCATCAAGCCCGCAAAAAATGGTCCTATGAAATTAGAAGCAGCGGGGCCAATGGCCAACCAACTGAATGTTTCTTTCAGCTGGTTGGCATCGGCTGAAATTCGGCCTACGTGCCTTTGCAAAGCTATGACTGTGATGCCGGTGGCCCCACCCGTGGCAAGCGCGCCTATACAAAGAACAGGAAATAGAGGCCAAATGACGGCCAGTCCTGCGCCAAAACAAGCCATGACCACACCGATTTGCACCGGTCGTTTCAAGCCATGTCGGTCTGTGAATCGACCAGCCGGAATGGCCATGAATACTTGCGTGACAGAAAACAGCGCCAACAAAACACCCACCGCCATGGTGCTGTAACCTTGTTGAAGCGCAAGAAGCGGCGTAGTCATTCGCATACCTGTCATACAGGCATGCAGAAAAATCTGCCCCGTAATCAGCTTAGCGAGTTCACGCTTCACTGGTTTCGCCGTCACTGACATCGGCTTCATGGGGCAGCAGACCTGCCGCTTGGCCTTCAGGCAAGGCTTCTACTTGGCGCAAAGCGCGGTGCATCACATTGCTTCGCGTTTGCGCTTTGTCCAGCGTGTTCAAGACAGTTTGAGTTTGTTCTTTGACTTTGGCCAACACGTCGCCAAACTTGCCAAACTCTGTTTTGACGGCACCTAAAACTTGCCAAACTTCGCTAGAACGTTTTTCGAGTGCCAAAGTTCGGAAGCCCATTTGCAAAGAGTTCAACATGGCCATCAGGGTTGTAGGACCCGCCAAAGTCACTCGGAAATCACGTTGCAAAGATTCAATCAGACCGGGTCTGCGCAACACTTCAGCATACAAACCTTCAGTCGGCAAGAACATGATGGCAAAGTCTGTGGTGTAAGGCGGCTCGACATATTTCTCAGTCATGGATTTGGCTTCTAAACGAACCCGCGCCTCCAAAGCCTTGCTGCACAAATCTGCCTGAATGACATCGGCCCGCGATTGCGCATCTAGCAAGCGTTCGTAGTCTTCATTGGGAAACTTGGCATCGATGGGCAACCAAACGGGTTCGCCATCATCAGATCGACCTGGCAATCGAATGGCAAAGTCCGCACGGTTTTTGCTACCTGGCCGTGTGGCGTGTTGCGTTGCATACTGATCGGGCGCCATGACTTGCTCTAGCAATGACGCCAACTGAGCCTCACCAAACATGCCGCGCGTTTTGACGTTGGTGAGCAAATGTTTGAGGTCACCCACACCCTGCGCCAAGGTGTTCATTTCACCCAGACCTTTGTGCACCTGCTCCAAACGGTCGGCCACTTGCTTGAAACTTTCTCCCAAGCGCGCTTGCAAGGTAGTCTGTAATTTTTCGTCCACTGTTTGACGCATTTCATCGAGCTTGGCGGTGTTGCTTTGTTGAAGCTGCGCCAATTGCGTTTCCAGAGTGCCGCGCATTTCAGTGAGGCGTCTGGCATTGGTCTCCGATAATTGTTGCACCTGAAAGGTGAGCGTGTCAGAAAGTGTTTTTTGCAACAAAGCCAACTGTTGTGCAAACGCATCCATCTGGCTGTTTTGAGTTCGGGTGGCTTCTGCGCCTTGTTGAACCAAACTTTGCTGGAAGGTGCCCAAAGTTTGGATCAGCTCTTGGCGCCCGCCTCTGGCAGACTCGTTGATGGCGTTGCGAAGTTCTCGCTCTAATCTCTCATTGGCCAGTTGGAGAGAAGAGGTCAATTGCACCAACTCTTCAGAAGCTTGGGAGCCTTCTCGACGTTGTCGCCATAACGAAAACAGCAAACCCAGCGTCAAAAAACTGATCGCGATGAGAATCCAAATTAGCATGCTGCTGTCCATGTGTGAATGCCGTTTGATTCAGTGTTTGATCAAGCAAGTTCTTATTTAGAAGTAACTTGGTTAAGAGGCGTCAGCGCCTTGCCAGAGGCAAAAAAAGAAACCAAATTATCGGCAGCCAGTTGCGCCATGGCCATGCGCGTTTTGACGGTTGAGCTGGCGATGTGAGGGGTGAGCACCACATTGGGCACCGTCAGAAGTGCAGGATTGAGCGCAGGCTCAGCTTCAAACACATCCAAACCCGCTGCTGCAATTTGTTTGTTCTTCAAAGCGACCGCTAGAGCTGCATCGTCCACAATGCCCCCACGCGCAATATTGACCAAGGTTGCCGAAGGCTTCATAGAACCTAACTCTTTGGCACCAATGGTGTGATGTGACTCAGCACTATAGGGCACCACCAGCATGACATGATCGGCTGTGCGCAGAAGTTCTTCTTTGCTAACGTAAGCAGCCTTGCAAGCAGCCTCGAGGTCTGCACTCAAGCGGCTTCGGTTGTGATAAATGACACGCATGCCAAATCCATGTGCAGCACGCTTGGCAATGCCTTGGCCGATGCGCCCCATGCCAATGATGCCAAGAGTGCTGCCATGCACCTCGGCCCCTGCAAACATGTCATAGCTCCACTTCGTCCACAAGCCCTGACGCAAGTAATGCTCGCTCTCGGTGATGCGTCTGGCTGTGGCCATGAGCAATGCAAAGCCGAAGTCTGCCGTCGTTTCCGTTAAAACATCTGGCGTGTTGGTAGCCAAGACACCCGCTGCCGTCATAGCAGGAACATCAAAGTTGTTGAACCCTACAGCCATGTTGGCCACAATTTTGAGCTGGGGGTTGGCTTGCAAGAGTGCGGCGTCAATGCGTTCACTGCCCGTGGTGAGAGCGCCCACCTTGCCTAGCATTTTTTGTTTTAAAACTTCAGCAGACAAAACCTCGTCCGACTGATTACTTTCAATTTGAAAATGCTGCGAAAGCATATCAAGCACTTCGGGAAAGATAGCGCGCGCTACCAAGATAGAGGCCTGTGTCATGTTCGAAACCAAATGAATGTCATCACAATGAACAACGGAATTAAAACGCAGCAAGACCATGCCATGTAGCCGAAGAAGCTAGGCATCTTGATGCCACGGTCTTCAGCAATGGCCTTCACCATGAGGTTGGGCGCATTACCAATGTAACTGTTCGCCCCCATGAAAACAGCACCTGCAGAAATGGCGGCCAAAGTGGGCGCCAAGGTGGTCATCAAAACCTGTGCATCGCCACCTGCTGTATTGAAAAATACCAAATAAGTGGGTGCATTGTCTAAGAACGAACTGAGCAAACCCGTGATCCAAAAATACATCATCACATTGGGCGAACCATCCGGG
>SXXD01000103.1 GCA_005789685.1 Burkholderiales bacterium | reverse complement strand
CGAGCGAATTGCAACAGTCTCTTTGGACTTGTTCAATCGCTATGGTGAACCCAACGTGTCGACCACCCTGATTTCATCTGAGTTGAACATCAGCCCCGGCAATTTGTACTACCACTTTCCTGCCAAAGACCAATTGGTCAGCCACCTGTTTGACAATTACAAAGAAGACATTCTGAAGTTGCTAGATGCCAGCCAAGATGTGAAAGATGTGGAAGACGCTTGGTTCTTTTTACATTCTTTGTTCGAGCTCATTTGGGCGCACCGGTTTTTATACCGCGACTTGAATGATCTACTGTCTAAAAATCGGCATTTGGAAACCAACTTCAAACACATCTTAGAAGTTAAGACTTCATCCTTGCACCAGTTGCTGCAAGCTTTGGCTAACCAAGGCCACATTCGCAACGAGCCCGAGACTTTCACCACCCTGTCGGCCAGCATGTCGGTGGTTGTGACTTACTGGCTCAGCTATGAATACGTGCGCAACCCCCGCCACGCCATGGAGCCCGAGAGTGCGGGTGATGCGCTAGCGCGCGGTGCGCGGCATGTGCTGTTGCTGCTGGCACCCTACTTGGAAAATGAAAAAGAGCGATTGCATTTGATGCAACTGACCAAAGCCTATTCGCCAGATGAGGCTTGAAGCCCTCAAGTAAAACGCGTTTGCGCCAGCTTTAACAGCCCGTCAAAAATAAGACTGTCGACCAACTCAAATTGGATGGCCATGCTGGGTGCCATTTTCCAACCCGCACCACCGGTCATCACACAATGGGGCGCTATGCCTGTGTGCTCTCTTAAGTGATGAACCATGCGTTCACAAGCACCCGCAATGGCATAGGTACCACCGCTGGTGAGGGCATCGCTGGTGTTGGTGGGAAAGGGCCTGACTTCACCCGTTGGGACGTGCAATCCAGCTGTGCCGGATTCGAGGGCGCGCAACATAATGCCGTGACCCGGCAAAATGAAACCCCCTAAAAATTTGCCATGCTGATCAAGCGCTTCCACCGTGACGGCCGTACCCACCATGACCACCACCAAAGGTTTCTCCAATCCTTGAGCCAACATGCGATGGCGGGCACCTACCATGGCCACCCAACGGTCTGAGCCTAAACGGGTCGGATGGTCGTAGCCATTGCTGATACCGGCTTCTGCGTTGGAAGACACCACCCATTGAGGGGGCACGTCCCAAAGCTCCATTTGCTCTTGAACACGCCGTTTCACAGCATCACCGGCCACCACGCAGCCCAGCATGTATTGAGGCGCAGGCAAGCTGGCCCATGGCCCGTCTGCCAGAGTTTCGATGTTCTCTAAAAATTCCGCGCCTTGCGCCAATACATTGGCCTGGGTATGCGGCTGGTCGTAAAGCGCCCACTTCAAACGAGTGTTGCCGACGTCGATTGCCAAAAATGTCATATGCGGATGATAATGATTTTTATGTTCCCTTTAATCAAAATCTCAAAAAGTCTGTCCGCCTATGAGCGCGGCCTTGAATTTGGCAAGGCCAGCGCCCTTCAAGCCCAGCACAGCCGCATCACCTATGCACGATTGTTTGCCACCTGCGGCATCTCTTGGACACAGGCTTGTGAGCGAGCAAACCGTTACACACAGGTCATTCAAGCCCTTGACCCCGCATTGATACCAGAGATGCAGGGCATGGCCGATGGCGCAGCTTTGAAGCTCGAAGACATCTTGGCGCTCAATTGCAGAACAGAAATTTTGCCGCCGAACTTCCTAAGCGATGAGACCCAAGAAGCCGCCTTGGCCTTGGTGGCCAACACCGCCATGGGCTTACCCGATTGGACTTTGGAGGCTGATGGCGAAAACGCTTTAAAAGACGTTTGGAAAGAAGGCGAATGCACGTCCTTGTGTGTCAATGCTTTGGGCAGTGCAGATGGCAACGCTTGGTTTTCGCAAAATTGGGACTGGGTGGGTCGGCAACGTCCCGCCTTGGTCATTCTTCAGTCTTATGACGAACAAGGTCGTACTTTTACCACCCTCACCGAAGGCGGCATGTTGGCCAAGATTGGCATGAGCGAAGGCGGCTTGGCCATTGGCTTGAACATCTTGCGATCGATCACAGATGGTGCCACGCCTGGGGTGCCCGTGCATGTGGTGCTCAGGCATTTGTTGTCTTGTCAGTCTGTGGCCGAAGCGCGTTTAGCACTGGCACGTATTCAAACTTTGAAGTTTGGCGCTGCGTCCAATATTCCCGTGGCAGATGCCATGGGTGAAGTGGCGTGCTTTGAAATTTCACCTGGTGGTTGGGATGAAGTCAAACCTGTCGATGGGTGCGTGGTGCACACCAACCATTTCTTGTGTGAATCATTGAGCGATCAACAGTCGCCCATGGGCCTGGCTTTGTCCAGCACACCTCGTTTAATCAGTGGTCTGCGACATGCAGCGGCAGTGAAGAACGGTCAACGCATTGGCTTTGAAGAGCTGCAAAATTTCCTGCGCGATGAGTCAGATGGCCTTTGGTCTATTTGCCGAAGCCCCGACCCCGCCATACCACCCGAAGCCCGCGTCGAAAGCGTGGCCGGCATCATCATGTTGCCGCACACACGCTCTATTTGGATTGCGCCCAACGTGCCTAAGTTGGTAGCGTTTGAAAAAGTGACTTAAATTTGTGGGCGTGGAATAGGGCACACAGACTCATAGGCCCGTGAAGCCCTCAGCACCATGGCGTCGTCAAACATTCGACCTACAAATTGCAAACCAATGGGCAAGCCGTCTTTGGTGAGGCCACAAGGAATGGTAGAGGCAGGCTGCTGCGTGAGGTTAAAGGGATAGCTAAATGGCGTCCAACCCAACATGGCTTCGGGCGTCATGGCTTGTTGACCGGCAGGACGCGCATCAAATGCTGGTACGGCCACTGAGGGCGTCACTAGTAGATCGTATTTCTGCATGAACTGGCGCATGTGCGAGCCTAAAACGCCGCGCTTTAAATTCAATTGCTGCACATCCATGGCGCTTAGCTTTTGACCCAGCACAGCTTCGGCTTTGAAATCAGGGTCGGCCAAGGCTTGTTGCTCAGTTGAAAGGCCGTTCCATACAGAGAGCGCACCCATGAACCACAAGCCCGTTGTAATTTCCAGTGGGTCTTCGAAGCCCGGATCGACTTGCTCTACGTGTGCACCCAAACTTTGCAAAACTTTCACAGCAGCCTCTACAGCGGCAGCCACATCTGGGTGAATATTTTTGGCATAGCCTAAGGTTGGTGAATAGGCAATTCGCAAACCGCGAATACCATCTTCTAAACCCACGCAGTAGTCTGTTGCGTCTGGCGGCAAGGACGTCCAATCGCGGGCGTCGGGTTGCTTCATCACATTCATCATCAGTGCCGCATCGCGCACGCTCATGGTGTGAGGGCCCAAATGCGCCACCGAACCAAAAGGTGAAAGTGGGTAAGCCGGTACCCGGCCAAAGCTGGGCTTCAAACCAAAGTTGCCACAAAAAGCCGCTGGGATGCGCACACTGCCCGCGCCGTCAGTGCCTACACCCATCGGCCCAAAACCCGCAGCGACCGCGGCGGCGGTACCGCCCGAAGAACCGCCTGGCGTTTTATCGGTGTTCCAAGGGTTGCGCGTAATGCCTGTGGCAGGTGAATTGGTTTCACCTTTGCAACCAAATTCAGGCGTTGTGGTTTTGGCAAACAACACCGCGCCAGATTCGCGCAAGCGCGCTGTGACGGGCGCATCTATTTCCCACGTTTGATTTGGATCAACGGTACGACTACCT
>SXXD01000102.1 GCA_005789685.1 Burkholderiales bacterium | reverse complement strand
TCCTCGCGTCATGATCAGCAAGTTAGGTCAAGACGGCCACGACCGCGGCGCCAAAGTGGTGGCCACTGCGTTTGCCGATCTAGGCTTTGACGTAGACATGGGCCCCTTGTTTCAAACACCTGAAGAGTGCGCGCGCCAAGCCATTGAAAACGACGTGCACGCGGTGGGTGTGTCTACCTTGGCGGCAGGTCACAAAACATTGGTGCCTGCCATCATTGAAGAACTGAAGAAGCAGGGCGCAGACGACATCATTGTGTTTGTAGGCGGCGTCATTCCACGCCAAGACTACGACTTCTTGTACGAAGCCGGCGTGAAGGGCATCTACGGCCCAGGCACTCCCATTCCTGCCAGCGCCAAAGATGTGCTGGAGCAAATTAAGAAGGCTTTAGGTTGAATTTGCAAGACCTCATGCAGGGTGTGTTGCAGGGCGAACCTGCGGTTCAACGCCGCGCCATGGCCAAGTCCATTACCTTGCTTGAATCTACACTGCCGGCAGATCGTCTGCAGGCCGATGAATTGCTCACTGGGCTGTTGCCGCATTCTGGCAAATCATTTCGATTAGGCATCAGCGGTGTGCCTGGCGTGGGCAAGTCTACGTTCATTGAAGCGCTGGGACTTTTCTTAATCGCACAAGGTCATCGTGTGGCGGTACTCGCCATCGACCCGTCATCTACGGTGTCTGGCGGTTCTATCTTGGGTGACAAAACCCGCATGGAACACCTCAGTGTTCACGACAAAGCCTTCATCCGACCCAGCCCCTCCAGCGGCACTTTGGGCGGCGTGGCCGAAAAAACACGCGAAGCCATGTTGGTATGCGAAGCCGCAGGCTACGACGTGGTCATTGTAGAAACAGTGGGTGTGGGTCAAAGCGAAACCGCTGTGGCCAACATGACCGACATGTTTGTGCTCATGCAACTGCCCAATGCGGGTGACGATTTGCAAGCGATTAAAAAAGGCGTGATGGAGTTGGCCGACTTAGTGGTCATCAACAAAGCCGACATTGATGCCTCTGCTGCTACACGCGCTGAAGCCCAAATTACCAGCGCATTGCGATTGCTGGGCATGCACGGCCACCCCGATCACGCGCATTTTGACGAAGAAATTTGGCATCCAGAAGTCATTCAAATTAGCGCTCTTTTAAACCAAGGCGTCGACAGCTTTTGGCACCGTGTTTTGAAGTTCAAACGTTTGCAACATGCCAAGCAAAAGTTTGAGCAGCGCAGGCAAGGGCAAGCCCAGTCGTGGATGTGGGAGCGCATTGATGCAGGCCTGAAGCAAAACTTTCGAGGTCAAGCCAGTGTCAAAGCCCTTCTGCCTGAGCTCACGCAGAAGGTCATCACAGGCCAAGTTCCAGCCTCGACTGCAGCCAGACAATTGCTAGCCGCTTATCAAGCGACTGGCTTTCCAAAACATTGAACTATCCGTATTGAAGAGAATAAATCATGCAAGACATCATTCAACAACTTGAACAAAAACGCGCAGCTGCACGCCTAGGAGGCGGACAAAAGCGCATTGATGCACAACATGCCAAGGGAAAGCTCACAGCGCGCGAGCGCCTAGAAGTACTGCTAGACGAAGGCACCTTCGAAGAGTGGGACATGTTTGTCGAGCACCGCTGCACAGACTTTGGCATGCAAGACAACAAAATTCCGGGCGACGGTGTGGTCACCGGCTACGGCATGATCAATGGCCGTTTGGTGTTTGTGTACAGCCAAGACTTCACGGTGTTTGGTGGCGCATTGTCCGAGTCGCACGCCGAGAAAATTTGCAAAATCATGGACCAAGCCATGAAGGTGGGTGCGCCTGTCATTGGTTTGAACGACTCTGGAGGTGCTCGTATTCAAGAGGGCGTTGCTTCTTTGGGTGGCTATGCCGAAGTGTTTCAGCGCAATGCCATGGCCAGTGGCGTCATTCCTCAAATTAGCATGATCATGGGCCCCTCAGCGGGCGGTGCAGTGTATTCACCCGCCATGACCGACTTTATTTTCATGGTGAAAGACAGCTCTTACATGTTTGTCACAGGCCCTGAAGTGGTGAAGACAGTGACGCATGAAGAAGTGACAGCCGAAGAATTGGGCGGCGCATTAACGCACACCACCAAGAGCGGTGTGGCCGACATGGCCTTTGAGAACGACGTAGAAGCATTGCTCATGCTGCGACGTCTCTACAACTATCTGCCACTGAACAACCGCGAAAAATCGCCCATGCGGGCCAGCGGCGACCCCACCGACAGACTGGACAAAAGCTTGAACACCTTGGTTCCTTTGAACGCCAACCAAGCCTACGACATGAAAGAGCTAATTTTGAAGACCGTTGACGACGGTGACTTCTTTGAGCTTCAACCCGACTATGCCAAAAACATGCTCATTGGTTTTGCCCGCATGGCCGGTCAAACAGTGGGCATTGTGGCCAATCAACCTTTGGTGTTGGCGGGTTGCTTGGACATTAAGAGTTCGATCAAAGCGGCCCGCTTTGTGCGCTTCTGCGATGCCTTCAGTATTCCTGTCATCACTTTTGTAGACGTGCCTGGTTTCATGCCTGGCACCTCACAAGAATATGGCGGCATCATCAAGCATGGTGCTAAGTTGCTCTATGCCTATGCAGAGTGTACCGTGCCCAAAATCACGGTCATTACTCGCAAAGCCTATGGCGGTGCTTATGACGTGATGGCCTCTAAGCACCTCAGAGGCGACGTGAACTTTGCGTGGCCCAACGCAGAAATTGCGGTGATGGGTGCCAAGGGTGCGGTAGAAATTATTTTCCGCGATGACAAAAACGACCCTGTGAAATTGGCTGCACGCGAAGCCGAATACAAAGACCGTTTCGCCAACCCCTTTGTGGCAGGTGCACGTGGCTTTATCGATGACGTCATTCAACCTAGCGAAACACGAAAACGCATCTGCCGCTCGTTGGTCATGTTGAAAGACAAGAAGGTTGAAAACCCATGGCGCAAGCACGGCAACATTCCGCTTTAAGCGCAATGACCGACAACGCTTGATCTAAAACGCCATTAGGAAAAAAATATGTTTACTAAAATTTTGATAGCCAACCGCGGTGAAATTGCATGCCGCGTC
>SXXD01000101.1 GCA_005789685.1 Burkholderiales bacterium | reverse complement strand
TAGAAGTGGCCAGCGGCCAAAAAACGTGGGCGGAGCATTGGAAATTGCACAATGCCTTGGTGTTGTTCAATCCTGCGCCGATTACTTGATACGTTTGTAAAATTCAAAGCGATGGGAAAAAAATACCGAGTGGATTGTTATCTGCTGTATGCATTTCTAGTGCCACGTCCTCCTCGGGCAATGGCAGCAGTGATCATCTGACGGCAGAGTTGCTCTGGCAACAAACCAACACCACGGGCATTCATATGCCCTACAAAGGCGGTGGTCCTGTCATGATCGATTTGCTTGGCGGACAAGGAGTCCAATGTTTACTCTTAGCAAGCCGTTGCAGCGCCCATGGGCTTGCCTTCAGACGTCAGGGCGAAATTGCATGCGGCCATTGTGAGCGCGTTGAACGACCCGCAAGTGAAACCAAAATTGCTGAAGTTGGATTTTGAAATTGTGGCCAACACGCCAGAACAATCCTCAGCCTATCAAGCTTCTCAATTTGCGCGTTGGAAAAACTTGATTCAATCTCGCAACATCAAAGCAGACTGAATCAGAAATCGAGTGTCTGACACTCGAATTTTTTAAGCGTTGCGGCCCACCAAGCTGTAAGCGCTGGTGTTGTTTTGCAGCCATTGCTGTGACAGCAAGTCGCTCTGCTGTGCAGGATGGAAGTCGGCTTTTTTGTAGGCCTTCCAGTGGCCAATGTTGCTTCTTAACAAGCCGTCTTTGGACAACAACAACTGATAGCCGCTTTTCCAAGTACTGAGTTTGAACAAGCTGCCATCGCGCCACAGGTTGTGCATGGTTTGAAGCATCACATCGCCAATGAAAGTCACGGTCACATAATGAAAAATGCGAATGCGCCATTCTTCATTGCCACCTAAAGCTTTGTAAACATCAAAGGCAGTGCAGCGATGCTCGGCTTCTTCGGCAGCATGCCATTGCCACATGGTTCTAAGGCGTGGCTCTGTGCCTTCAAAAATTTCAGAGTGGCTTAACAGCCAATCGGCAAAAATATCCGTGAAGTGTTCGGTTGCTGCTGTGGCAGCCAATTGCTGGCGTACGTTTTGATGGGCATTGGCTTTGATGCGTTTGGCTGAGCGCTCTGCAATTTTGTTGGCGAAGCCTTGCATTTCGATGTGGCCATTGAACAACGCATGGATGCGGCGGTGAGTCGCCTCTTGTCCTATAAAGCCTTTCACTTCCTCCGCAAATTTTTCCCGTGTGGCGTCGTCCATTTGCTTGGCGCCTTCGCGGACTGAATCGATGAAAAACTGCTCGCCCACAGGAAAGCTCATAGACAAAGCATTGAAGAACGCTGACTTGAAAGCGTCACCACCACACCAACGCTTTTCAAAAGGCGTGGTGAGGTCAACCAATAATTTTCTAACTGCAAGTTCAGACATGAAGATCTTTCAATAGGACCGAGGGTTTTGGAGAGCTTTTCGGCAAAGTATTATTTTGCTATATTGTCCATACATAAATGTATGTTTTTGTGACATCCTTGTTTTTAAAGGGTTTTTCTCTGATTTAGAGCAAAGTCTTGAAGGTTTTCCATTCAAGCCTCTGAAACCCACCTTTATGGGTCGCGCATGTTGAAGAAAATTGTCATTGTTTTTGGAGTGTTCATTTCCGCCCTCGTCTTGCTGGTTGGCGGGCTTTATGTCAAAGGTGGCCAAGCAGAGATTCTTCTGTGGGTGGTCAAAATCTTCATCAGAGAAGAACATGCGCCAAACAGGGAGGTGACTTGGGCCATTCCAGCGGCTAAATCAGTCAGTTCTGAAACCAGAACGGGCGCCAAACCTCCCAACGTCGTACTCATTGTGGCCGACGACCTGGGTTTCAACGACATCAGCTTGAACGGCGGCGGCTTAGCCAAAGGCACTGTGCCCACTCCCTTTATCAACAGTTTGGCGCAGCAAGGTGCCAATTTTGAGACCAGCTATTCGGGCAATGCCACCTGTGCGCCTTCACGTGCCGCCATGATGACTGGGCGCTACCCGACTCGCTTTGGCTATGAATTCACGCCAACGCCTAAGCAGTTCATGAAAGTCATTGGCCACTACAAGGGCCCCAATCAAGCGCATGACGCCATCTATCATGCTGATCGTGAGAAGGATCTGATTCCTTATGAAACCATGGGACTGCCTCGCTCAGAAATCACGATGGCCAAGTTGCTGAAGGGGCAAGGCTATCGAACCCTGCACGTGGGCAAGTGGCATTTGGGTGATGCACCAGAATTTAGAGCCTATGAGCATGGCTTTGATGAGTCTTTGTCTTTTCCACATGCTAGCTCTCTTTTCTTGCCAGAGAACGATCCCAATGTGGTGAACGCTCAGCAATCTTTTGACATCATTGATAAATTTCAATGGGCCGCAGGCAGTTTTGGGATGCGCTTTAACAACAGCGAACTCTTCAAGCCTAAGCGTTATGTGACAGATTACCTCACTGACGAAGCCGAAAAAGCCATTGAGGCCAATCGGAATCAGCCCTTCTTCCTTTACTTGGCCTACACCGCGCCGCACACGCCACTGCAAGCCACCAAAGAAGACTACGCAGCGCTGTCGCACATTGAAGATCACACACTGCGTGTGTATGCCGCTATGGTTCGCAACTTAGATCGAAACATTGGCCGTGTGCTGCAAGCACTCAAGGACAAGGGCTTAGACGACAACACCATTGTGATTTTTACCAGCGACAACGGCGGCGCGCATTATGTGGGCCTTGATGGTTTGAACAGTCCCTACCGCGGCTGGAAGGCCACGTTTTTTGAAGGCGGCATTCGGGTTCCCATTTTCATGCGGTGGCCCGCGGGCATTCCAAAAGGTGTGAAGCCGCAACTGCCAGTCAACCACATGGATATTTTCACAACGGTGGCAGCTGCTACAGGTGCCAAGTTACCCGCCGATAGGCCTATGGATGGCATCAACCTATTGCCCCAAATCGCCAAACCTGCTGACATGGGGCCAGAGCGTTCATTGTTCTGGCGAACCGATACGTATCGGGTGATTCGAAAAGGAGATTGGAAATTGCAAGTGACGCAAAACCCCAGAAAAGACTGGCTTTACAACTTGGCCACAGACCCAACCGAAAAAGTCAATTTGGCAACCCAAGAGCCCGTCAGAGTGGCCAGCATGAAGAAAGAATTAGAAGCCTTCAATGCCACGCAAGTGAAGCCTAGCTGGCCTTCCATGGCGGAGGCTGCCATTGCCATTGATAAACATCTGCGGCAAAAAACGCTGCCAACCGACGAATACATTTATTACAGCAACTGAACTCATGCAAGCTGCAAGCCGATCAGGCTTGCATGCTTTGATGGATGTGTCGCTTAGTTGGCGCGAATAAATGCCACCAAAGCTTGCGCCACTTCTTCCCCTTTGTCTTCTTGAACAAAGTGGCCAGCGCCTCGAATTTTGGTATGGTTCTGCTTGGCTGCACCCGGCACCAATTTTTGCCACATCCTTTCGCCACCTTTTGTGACGGGGTCCCGCGTAGCAAATAAGGTGATAAAGGGCTTGGTCCAAGCTTTGTACATGTCCCACGCTCGCTCATTGGCTTCGCGAGCGGGATCGCTTGGGTCAATGGGCACCAATGTGGGGAACACTCTGGCGCCTACTTTGTAGCGGCTGTTGGGGTAGGGTGCATCGTAAGCGGCCACAGCTTCATCACTTAAGCCTTGAGCACAACCAAATCGAACAATTTTGCCAATGGGAAACCAAGGGCTGTACATGGCAAAGGCGCGCCAGATGTGAAATGCCTTTGGAATCTTTTCTTTGCCAGTGGGCAAGCCGCCATTGCTCAAAGCAATGCGTGCAAACCGGTCTGGCATCTCGGCCACCATGCGAAGGCCAATGAGAGAGCCCCAGTCTTGGCAAAACAAAGTGATGTCTTTGACATCGACAGATTCAAGCCAAGCGCTCATCCACTGCACATGGTTTTCGTAGGTGTAGTCTGAGCGCTGGGTGGGTTTGTCGGTGCGGCCAAAACCAACTTGATCTGGCACTAAAACCCGCATGCCAGCCTGTACCAAAACTGGAATCATTTTGCGGTAAAGAAAAGACCACGCTGGCTCGCCATGCATCAGCAACACCACAGGCCCGTCTTTGGGTCCCTCATCGATGAAGGCAACGCGCAAGCCGCCAATCTCGGTGTAGTGAGGGTTGTAAGGAAAGTCAGGAAGATGATGAAATCTTTCCTCCGGCGTGCGAAGGAAATTTTGAACAAGAGGTAATGCGCGCATAGGGTACTTCTTCATAGGTGAATGTACATCATCTGACTAAAAACGTTGACTCGATTTGATGGTTTTTTGGCCTGCAGGCAAGCTCAAAAAATCACCATCCTTGGCCACTTGAATCTTGCCTTTGAAGGCATCTTTGGTGCCCTTTAAAAATACTTCAACCAAACCCGGTAGTGGCAAGGGTGGCACTATGTGATGCAATAATAAAAGACTGACCTGTGCCTGCTGAGCAATCTCGGCAGCTTGAACTGGCGAAGTGTGGTAATCGGTAATGTCCTTCATGATTTGTTCAAGCTTGTCTCGCTTGGCTGTTTTTGCGCCTTCTTGTAACAACTGCATCAATTCCATGGACATGGCTTCATGAATCAGGACGTCTGCCCCTTGAGCCGCCTTGGCCACATGAACAGAAGGGGTGGTGTCACCACTGATAACGATGCTTCTGCCTTTGTAGCTAATTTTGTAGCCAACAGCAGGATGGATCGGCGCATGTGCCACACTGAACGCGTGAATTTGAGTGTCTTGAGCCTCAAAGACCAAGCTTGTTTCAAAAGGCTGGGTGTTGAAACGGATAGCTTGCGCGCCAAAGCCACTCCTTGGAACAATGGCCTCACCATGATGCGCAACACGATAGCCTTGGTCTAAGCTGTAGGCCTGCATGAACCCATTGACAACAGTGTCCACACCCTCCGGTCCATAAACTTTGACGGGCTGTGAATTGGAATTTGAGACCCAGCGTTGAAGCAATAACTCTCCCATCCCATCGATGTGATCAGAATGGAAGTGCGTTAGGAAAATCCCGTTGATGAGACCAGGGTTAAAGCCCATTTTGTTGATGTTACGGGCGCTGGCGTTGCCAGCATCAAACACAAACAATTGTTGACCCGCTATGACCAGGGTGCAAGGGCCACCCCGTTTTTCGTCTGGCATGGGAGAGCCTGCACCGCAAACAGCAATGTGCAAACCATCGGGTAAATCTTTGAGTGGATTGCTGGCCATTCTCTGCGCTGTCACGCGCTTTGCCACTGTCATGCTGATAGGTTCTCTGAAGGCATACAAGCTGCCCGCTAAAAGTGCAACCACAATAAGGGCGGAGCCCAATTTTCCAATTCTCATGTTTAAACTCCAAAAATTCTGGCCAATCGAACGCCAAAGCCTTGGATCCAAGGTGAGGTGTATCTCAACTTGGGTCGATTGGCTTCCGCAGCTTTGACAATTTGTTTCACAATGCCTG
>SXXD01000100.1 GCA_005789685.1 Burkholderiales bacterium | reverse complement strand
CAAGTACCGGTGACATGAGACGACAAGGTCCGCACCACTGGGCGTAAAAATCAACCATGACTGGCTTTCGGTTCTCCAGGACAACCTGTCTGAACTGGCTTCCATCTCTCTCTCTTGCTTTACTATCCATGTGCGGGCTCCTTTTTTAAATTATTCGGGCAAAACCAAACCCTAGAGAATTCTTTCGGCATACTGGGGTTTTTCTACCTCCCAAAACTGGCCAAAAAAAATTTACCCAACCGGAACCCCTGTTTCGTACAGTGACTCCGCCACCAAGGGGTGCCAGAGTCACCAACCATCAGATTCAAAAAGAAACATCTCGGGCGAGCAAGTTGAGCGCTCAGAAATCTTGAACACCAACGATGCACTGCGTGCGGCTGGCAAAATTCCTGCAACCTTCAGCAACTTGTTGTTGGGTATCACGAAGGCTTCTTTGTCGACCGATTCGTTCATCTCTGCGGCTTCCTTCCAGGAAACCACCCGCGTGCTCCCCGAGGCTGCCATCATGGGCCAGCGCGACGAGTTGCGTGGTCTGAAAGAGAACGTCATTGTGGGCCGTTTGATTCCTGCCGGTACCGGCTTGGCTTATCACAAAGCCCGTGCCGCCAAAGATGCGATGGACGAGGCAGAACGCCGCGCCATCACAGAAGCTGAAGCCGTTGAATTGGCCGAAGCCCAGCAGTTGACCGAAGACGCAGCCAACGCTGCTGACTCGAAAGCCTGATCGACTTCCGGCTTAGGTCGGAATGAAGAGCGCCTCTGATCCGTGAACGCGGTCAGGGGCTTTTTTTTGAAGACGTTTTCATTCACAATGACAACAACATGGACCTTCTGATTTTTTGCGCCATCTTGGCAGTGCTGTTTTTTTGGGCTGTTGGCGCCTACAACCGCTTGGTCGTGTTGCGCGCAAGCGTGGCCAAACAGTTTGCAACGGTGGATGCGCAATTGATTCGTGTGCTGGTGTGGCTGCAGGGTAACCTCCCAGTGTCGATGCGCGACATGCTGAGTGAAATGGAAGAGGCGGCATTACCAGAGGCCTTGTTGAAAAATGAGCGCGATCTCAAATTGTTGGCCATCCTTGAAGATCTGTCCGACAGCTTGGACCTAGCGCGAACACAGCCTCTCACGCCTGTTGTGATGAGCAAGGTCAACCAAAATCGCTTGGCCTTGGCGGCGTGGGCCAAGGTGGAAGTGCGAGCCGGTCAGAGTGGCGAAGCCACGTGGTTCATTGACCCCTTGCCCTACAAATTTGACCGATTAAAAGCACAGGCTTGGCCATTGATGGACGCCTACAACCAAGCCGCCCTCAAGTACAACGACGCTGTGTCGCAATTTCCAGCCAGTGTGCTGGCCAAGCAATTGAATTTTGTACCTGCTCAAACGCTGGACATTACAGACTTGCTCGCCTAATGCTCAGGCATCCCTGAAGGCTCTACTTGCAGCCAACTTTACAAGCCCCGCTTTGGCAATTGTTGCAAGCTGCAGCGCAAGTGGCGCAAGCTGTTCAAACGGGCCGTTCCATGACAGCCGCCATCGAAGCTGTGCCCAAAGACTTGCGACCCGGCGCGCAAGCCTTGTCGTTTCAAAGCATGCGTTGGTGGGGGCGTGCAGTGGCCCTTCGAAAATGCTTGGCCCGCAAAGCACCCCCTGCGCAAGCAGACGCCTTGTTGTGCACAGCCTTGGCCTTGTCATGGCAAGACGAATTGGCACCCTACCCAGTTCACACCTTGGTGAACCAAGCGGTAGAAGCTGCACGCAGGCACAAAGACATGCGCGCTCAAGCGCCTTTCATCAACGCGTGCTTGCGCCGTTTTTTAAGAGAGCGTGAAGCCTTGCTGGCTCAAACCGAAGCTGACATCACAGCGCAGTGGAGTCATCCAGCTTGGTGGGTCAAGCGTTTGCAAAACGACCATCCTCTACATTGGCAAGACATTCTGCAGGCCGCCCAATCGGCAGCGCCCATGACACTGCGTGTCAACGCTCAGCATCACAGCGTGCAAGCTTATTTGCAGGCCTTAGAGGCCCAAGGCATTGCGGCCAAAGCAGTGGGCGATGTCGGTGTTCAATTGGCCAAGGCGGTGCCTGTTCAACAACTGCCTGGATTTTCAGAAGGGCATGCCTCTGTGCAAGATGCGGCTGCGCAATTGGCGGCACCCCTCTTGTTAAAGGGATTGCAAAAGTCAGATCAAGCCTTGCGACTGCTGGATGCATGCGCTGCACCCGGTGGCAAAACAGGCCATTTGTTAGAGTGCGACCCAAGCGCGCAAGTCTTGGCCTTGGATGTAGACCCCGTACGCTGTGAGCGAATTCAGCAGAACCTAGACCGACTCAATGTGCGCGCTGAAATCATTGCGGCCGATGCAGCCGACACGGCCGATTGGTGGGATGGGCAAAGTTTTGATGGCATTTTGTTGGACGCCCCTTGTACGGCTTCAGGCATCGGTCGTCGTCACCCCGATGTGCGCTGGTTGCGCCGCGAGACCGATGTGCCGCAATTGGCAGCCATTCAAGCCAAGCTCTTAAGGGCGCTGTGGCCTTTGGTCAAGCCTGGGGGCAGATTGCTATATTGCACCTGTTCGGTTTTCAAAGCCGAGGGCGAAACTCAAATCCAAACGTTTGTTCAGCACAACACTGATGCCCTGATCTTGCCCTCTCCAGGCCATTTAACACCCTCTGGTGCCACATCTGACACCAGTCTCCGCGACAATGGCATGGGTGAACATGACGGTTTTTATTACGCACTGCTGGAAAAGCATTCAACTTAAGTTGAATGGCATGGCGCGCACAAGTCTTTGGCTTCGTGCGCTCTGTGCTGGCGTGTTTTTTTGGGCTGCTTGTGTACAGCCCACGCATGCCCAAAGCTCTAGCAACTCGCAGGTTGAGGTCTCGCAATTGCGACTTGAGCGGTCAGAGGGCGCATTGCTGCTTCAAAGTACCTTGCGCTTAGACCTCAGCAGCACCATCGAAGATGCCTTGCAAAAAGGCATGCCCATTTATTTTGTGACCGAAGTAGATCTTTCGCGCGACCGTTGGTATTGGTATGACAAAAAAATTGGCTTGATTTCGCGGCATTACCGCTTGGCCTACCAACCCCTCACCCGCATGTGGCGTTTGAATGTGTCACGCGACCCTATTGGCGGAGTGAGCTTGGCCAACAGTTTGTCACAAACATTTGAAACCTTGCCTGAAGCCTTGTCGGCTATTCGCAGAACAGTGAATTGGAAATTGGCCGATGTCGCTGACCTGGACAGTGATAACAAATACACCTTGAGTTTCAAATTTCGTTTGGACGTCTCGCAATTGCCAAGGCCCTTCCAAATCATGGCAGGCAGCCAATCGGAATGGAATGTGAGCACCCAAAAAACCCTCCGTTTGTCTTCTGATCTAGGGCGTTAACGACATCCGTCACCGCAAGCTTTCATCATGAAACGGAATCAACAAGATCGAATTGCCACTGGCACGCAAGCCTCCAAAACAGTCAGGTGGGTGGTGGGCATTGGCGTCACCATTTTGTTGACCATCGGTTTGGGTCTGTTGGTACTTTTAACGCAGGCCACCAGCAACCGAGCGCTTTACGATCGCAATTACGACCGTCTTTACATGGTGAACACCATTGTGGCGGCTCTCTTGTTATTGGGGCTGATCTGGGGTTTAACCAGCTTGATCATTCGCTTGCGCCAAGGTCAATTCGGTTCACGCTTGTTGGTTAAATTGGCGGCCATTTTTGCGCTTGTGGGCTTGGTTCCGGGCGTCTTGATTTATGTGGTATCTTATCAGTTCGTGTCGCGCTCCATAGAGAGCTGGTTTGATGTGAAGGTGGAGGGCGCCTTGGTGGCTGGCTTGAACTTGGGCCGCGCCACCCTGGACACACTGTCGGGCGATCTGGCCAAACAATCTCGCGTGGCGGCGCAGCAGTTGGTCGATGTGCAAGAAGCCAGCGCTGCGATCAACCTAGACCGCGTTCGCACCCAAATGGACGCCAACGAAGCCGTGCTTTGGTCTCTTGATGGCCGTTTGATTGCATCTGCGAGTCAATCTCGCTTTGCCATTCAACCCGAACGGCCTACCGCCGCGCAGTTCAAACAAGTGCGCAGCAAACTCAGCGTCGAAATTGTGGAGGGGCTGGACGAAACAGTGGGTGCGCCCACCGGACGCATCAAGGTTCTGACGCTGGTACCCCAAAACAGCCTCAGTTTGCGAGATGACCCCTGGGTTTTGCAAATTTCGCAAGAACTGCCCGCCACCTTGGTGGCCAACGCTTTGGATGTGCAATTGGCCAACCGCGAGTACCAAGAGCGTGCCTTGGCCCGCGATGGCTTGCGCAAAATGTACATTGGCACGCTCACCTTGAGCCTCATCATGGCGGTGCTAGCGGCTGTCTTGTTAGCCGTGTTGTTGGGCAATCAGTTGGCCCGTCCCTTGTTGTTGCTGGCACACGGTATGCGGCAGGTGGCTGCGGGTGACTTAAGCCCCAAATACACCCTACAAGCCAATGACGAATTGGGAGGTTTGACACGCTCATTCGCAGAAATGACGCAGCAACTCTCTGATGCGCGAAGCGCCGTAGAACGCAGTTTGACGCAACTTGGTGCAGCCAGAGAAAATCTGCAGACTATCCTGGACAACCTGACCGCAGGCGTGATTGTGTTGAATGCCCAAGGCGCCATTCAGTCTTCCAACCCGGGTGCCACACGCATTTTGAAAGTACCTTTGGCTGCCCACGCCAAGGCCTCTTTTTTGAGCTTACCCAATTTGCAACATTTTTCGTCGGGTGTTCAAGAGCAGTTTGAATTGCTGTCGGCTGACAAAGATCGCCATGAACTCGACCATTGGCAAAAGTCATTTGAGATTCATGCGTCTGGTCAAGGCTTGGAAGCTACTTCTGTCACCTTGGTGGCGCGCGGCGCTATTCTGCCCGACGGTATGCGCCTCTTGGTGTTTGACGACATTTCTGAAATTGTGTCGGCCCAACGCTCGCAGGCTTGGGGCGAGGTAGCGCGCCGGCTGGCGCATGAAATTAAGAACCCCCTTACGCCTATTCAGTTGTCGGCCGAGCGCTTGGAGCGAAAGCTAGACGGCAAATTGGAAGAGGCCGATCAGACGGTTTTGTCCAAGTCGGTCAAGACCATCGTGGAGCAAGTTGCGGCCATGAAGCGCCTGGTCAATGAGTTCCGCGATTACGCCCGCTTGCCCTCGGCAGAACTCAAGCCGCTGGACTTGAACCAATTGATCTTGGATGTGATGGGACTCTACGCCCCAGAGCCTTCGGAGCGAGTCACTCGTGCTCAGGTGTTTACCGACCTTGACCCCACCTTGCCACTGATAGAGGGCGATGCCCAGCAACTGCGCCAAGTGGTTCACAACTTATTGCAAAATGCCCAAGACGCCAGCGACCCACAAACCCATGTGATGTTGGTCACCCGCTGGAGCCCGGCTCGCAAGCGCGTCAAGTTAACGGTGCTAGACGAAGGCACAGGATTTACCCCCAATATTTTGCAGCGGGCGTTTGAGCCCTATGTGACGACCAAGACCAAAGGCACCGGTTTGGGGCTGGCTGTTGTGAAGAAAATTGCCGACGAACATGGCGCCCGTTTGGACATTGCCAATCGAGTTGAAGAGGGGGTGGTCAAAGGGGCCCAAGTGTCGTTATCATTCAGTGTCGAGAAAACTGGGCAGGCTTAAACCAAGCCGGCATTTTTCTGATCAATGAAGTGTGCAATACAAATGGCACAGTCAATGCAAATTAGAGGCAACTAAGAGCAACATGGCAAATATTTTGGTGGTGGATGACGAGCTAGGGATTCGCGATTTGCTCTCGGAAATCTTGAACGATGAAGGGCACAACGTAGAGCTGGCTGAGAACGCAGCCCAAGCCCGTGAGGCTCGACTTCGCATTCGGCCCGACCTGGTGTTGCTGGACATTTGGATGCCAGACACCGATGGCGTGACATTGCTCAAAGAATGGTCGACCAGTGGTCTCTTGAACATGCCCGTCATTATGATGAGTGGCCACGCCACCATTGACACAGCCGTAGACGCTATTCGCATTGGCGCACAGGCGTTTTTAGAAAAACCCATTACGCTGCAAAAACTTTTGAAAACGGTAGAGCAAGGTTTGGTGCGCGAACAAGTTCGTCAAGCCGCTGCGGCTTACCAAGCATCTCAATTGCCAGCAGGCGGCGCAGCTTCTTCGCAATTGGGTGCCGGTAACGGTCACGACGCAGCGCTGCAAGTTTCTCAAAGCTTTGACCTTGACCTGCCACTGCGCGATGCACGAGATGCTTTTGAAAAAGCCTACTTTGAATTTCACCTGTCCAACGAGGGTGGCTCTATGACCCGCGTGGCCGACAAAACAGGTTTAGAGCGCACTCACCTGTATCGCAAACTCAAGCAGTTGGGTGTTGACCTGACAAAAGGCAAGCGCGCAGGCGTTTGACATTGAAAATTAATTCCAGGGCGCAGGGCTTAATTTAATTTGCTTGATTTCTTCAGAGGGAATGGCAATCTTTGTGCCTTGAAAGAACACTTGCAATTCAGGCAAGCTGGCCGATTGAACTTTGAAAGGTGCAGGCCCGTAAATGCTGCGGCGATCGCCGTTTTTTAAATTAAGACCTGCTACACGTTCATTGCCATCCATCACGCAAACAAACATGTCCTTCGTGGCAACCATGTAAACATATTCTGGCGCCTTCTTGGGTGCGGCCGGAACCAACTCAGTTTCTGCATCTT
>SXXD01000099.1 GCA_005789685.1 Burkholderiales bacterium | reverse complement strand
CGATGACCATTTCGGCCACGTGCACGTGACGTGAAGCAGGTTCGTCAAAGGTGGATGCAATCGCTTCGCCGCGCACAGTACGCTGCATTTCTGTGACCTCTTCAGGGCGTTCGTCGACCAGCAAAACCATGAGGTGAACATCGGGGTTGTTGGCGGTGATGGCGTGCGCAATGTGCTGCATCATGACGGTTTTGCCAGACTTGGGCTGCGCCACAATGAGGGCACGCTGACCTTTGCCAATTGGGGCAATGATGTCGATCACGCGGCTGGTGATGTTCTCGTCGGCCTTGATGTCCCGCTCTAGGTGCATCTGGATGTTGGGGAACAAAGGCGTCAAGTTCTCAAACATGACTTTGTGCTTGTTATTCTCTGGCAAGTCGCCATTGACCTTGTCAAGCTTGGTGAGGGCAAAGTAGCGCTCGCCATCTTTGGGAATACGAACTTCGCCTTCAATCATGTCGCCGGTGTGCAAATTGAATCTGCGCACTTGGCTGGGGCTGATGTAGATGTCGTCGGTGCTGGCGGTGTAACTGGTGTCGGGGCTGCGCAAAAAACCAAAACCATCAGGCAAGATTTCTAAAACACCGTCGGCAAATACTTGCTCGCCAGCGCGAGCACGTTTTTTAATGATGGCAAACATCAACTCTTGTTTGCGCATGCGGCCCGTGTTTTCAATTTCAAGCTCGTCGGCTTGCTTGAGGACTTCAGACACATGCAGTGCCTTGAGTTCGTTTAAGTGCATGGATTTACCTGCGTAAAGCAACCCTTGTGGGTTGATGTCAAAAAAGTCAGGGGGAGGAAGGGGACCGAAGTTTCAAACGTCTAGAAAACAAAGCTGGAAAGATGCGTCAATGGGAGGAAAAAACGCGATAGGCTTTTGTCAATTTCTATCTTGAAACTGTGCTGAAACCCTTTAGGGTCCCAACGTTGCGGATTATGACAGGATTTTTTGAAGTGTCGCAACTGGGCTTGCCAACCCCCCCGAATGACTTAAAAATGAGGGACAGGCCTTAAAGCGCCTTGGATGGGCGCTTTGGATTCAAGCCAACTGCTGGTCAATGAATGCAGTTAACTGAGATTTGCTCATGGCACCTACTTTGGTGGCGGCCAATTGACCATCTTTGAAAACCATCAAGGTTGGAATGCCCCGAATGCCAAATTTGGCTGGGATGTCGCGGTTTTCATCAACATTCATTTTGGTAATTTGCAGTTTGCCTTCATAGCCCGTGGCAACTTCGTCCAAAATGGGGGCAATCATCTTGCAAGGACCGCACCACTCAGCCCAAAAATCAACGATGACAGGCTTGTCGGCTTTGAGCACGTCAGTCTCAAAAGTGGCGTCGGTTGTGTGTTTGATCAAATCGCTGGCCATGGCCTGTTCCTTGTTGTGATTGAAATTAGGGCTAAATCGTCTTTGTAAACTTCCTGTATTTTGACAGAAACGAGCAAAGTTGCTCATTCATTACTTGATCCAAATCATTTTCACTGCATGGACGTCCCTTCATCTCACGCTTCAAAGCCCTTGGACTTGTCCGTAGCGGTCATTGGGGGCGGGCCTGCCGGCCTGATGGCGGCTCAGGTTTTGTCGAGTTTGGGCCAGTCTGTGCATCTGTTTGATGCCATGCCTTCAGTGGGTCGAAAGTTTTTGTTGGCAGGGCGAGGGGGGCTGAACCTCACGCACTCAGAGGCGTTCAATCAATTTGTATATCGCTATGACGACCATGCGGCTCAACTGAAACCCCTGCTGAGTCAGTGGGGCTCGGATCAATTGAGGGATTGGGCTCAGGATTTGGGAGTTGAAACATTCATTGGAAGCTCAGGACGTATTTTCCCCAAAGAAATGAAAGCAGCCCCCTTGCTGCGAGCGTGGTTACATCGTTTGCGCCATCCTCTAACAGGCAAGCCCGTTGAATTTCACATGCGCCATCGATTAACAGGTTTGCAAGCAATACCCGCTGACAAAGTCAAAGGCAAATGCACTGAATTAAGTTTCGAAGTGCGGCATCTCTCTTCGCCTGAGCTTGAGTTGCGCAAAGTCAATGCCCAAGCTGTGGTCTTGGCGCTTGGCGGGGGAAGTTGGGCCCGCCTAGGCTCTGACGGTGCTTGGACACCTTGGTTAACTGAAGTGGGCGTGCCCGTGAACCCCCTGCTTCCCTCCAATTGCGGTTTTCATGTGGCCGGTAGAGAGGGGCAGGGTTGGACGCCGTTTTTCTTGGCGCGTTTTGCGGGTCAGCCTCTCAAGTCAGTCGCCATGGAGTGGGTTCATGCCCAAGGGCATGTCATCAGGCGCCAGGGAGAATTTGTGGCCAGCACCTATGGGGTGGAAGGCAGTTTGATTTATGCCGCGTCATCAGATTTACGCAAGGCCATTCAAGCGCAAGGGCTGGCTGAATTTAAATTGGATTTATTGCCCGATTGGACCTTGGAAAAAGTCATCCATGAGGTTTCACATCCCCGGGGCTCGCGCAGTTTGTCTTCACACCTCAAAGGAAGACTTGGCATTGAGGGCGTCAAGATGGCCCTGTTGAACGAATTGTTGTTGCCTCAGATTTTGCAAGATCCAGCGCAACTGGCCTTGGCCATCAAAGGCTTGGTCATGGTGCTCACAAAGCCTAGGCCCATCGATGAAGCCATCAGCAGCGCAGGGGGCGTGACGTGGGAGGGCCTCGATGCAGGACTGCAAACCAAGGCATTGCCGGGGGTATTTTGTGCGGGGGAAATGTTGGATTGGGAAGCGCCCACAGGTGGTTACTTGCTCACGGCCTGCATGGCCACAGGGGTGAAAGCTGCAAAGAGCTTGCACGCAAAAATGAAAGGTGACGAGCCTTGACCCCGGCACTGACTCTGCAGTTAGAGCTGCTTGGTTCCCCACCTGACTCGGTTGGCCGCTTTACCATGCGGGAAGGCCCGTCGAGGGCTATTGTAAGACACCGATAGAATCCACACATGTCTTATCTCGTTCTGGCTCGCAAATACCGCCCTCGAAACTTCACTGAAATGGTGGGGCAAGAGCACGTTGTTCAAGCCCTGACCAATGCCCTTGTGCAACAAAGGTTGCACCATGCCTATTTGTTCACCGGCACCAGGGGCGTGGGCAAGACAACGGTATCTCGCATTTTGGCCAAATCACTCAATTGCCAGGGCACAGACGGACATGGGGGCATTACTGCTGAGCCTTGTGGTGTTTGCCAGGCCTGTCGGGACATTGATTCAGGTCGATTTGTAGATTACACGGAGCTTGATGCCGCCTCCAATCGAGGTGTCGATGAAGTTCAAAGCTTGCTTGAACAGGCGGTTTACAAACCGGTTCAGGGGCGCTTCAAGGTGTTCATGATTGACGAGGTTCACATGTTGACCAACACGGCCTTCAATGCCATGTTGAAAACGCTTGAAGAGCCGCCTGAGTATTTGAAGTTTGTATTGGCCACCACCGATCCCCAAAAAGTTCCCGTCACTGTTTTGTCTCGGTGCTTGCAATTTAACTTGCGACCCATGGCGCCAGAAACAGTGTTTGAACACCTCACGAAGGTCTTGGCGCAAGAGAATTTGCCCGCTGAGCCCATGGCACTGAAGTTGTTGGCCCGAGCCGCCAGGGGGTCCATGCGCGATGCACTGAGCCTGGCCGATCAAGCCATTGCTTTTGGCAGCGGTCAATTACAAGAAGCCACAACTCGTTTGATGTTGGGCAGTGTCGATCGCAGCCATGTCATGGGCCTTATTGACGCGCTTGCTCGGAGCGATGGTGCCGCGGTAGTTGCAATTTCTGAAGGCCTGCGACTGAATGGGCTGTCTGCTGCTTCTGCCTTGGAAGACATGTCCATGGTGTTGCAGCGCATGGCCGTACTGCAAGCAGTCCCCAGCGCCACCTCTGAATCAGAGGACCCGGATCACCAAGAATTGTTGCGTTTGTCCGAGGCCATGCCCGCCGATGAAACGCAGTTGCTCTACAGCCTGTGTTTGCACGGCCGCACAGAATTGGGCTTGGCGCCAGATGAATACGCTGCGCTGACCATGGTCTTGCTGAGGCTACTGGCTTTCAAGCCCAAGGCTCATCAAGCTCAAGAAGTTCAACAGGTGCAGGCGCCTGCGGCTCAAAAAAAAACTTTAGCGACAGCGCCAATTCAAGTTAAAAATTTACCCGTCCGTCAAGCCAGTGAACCGACTGAAAGAACATCGCCGAAAGTGTTGGTCGCCACAGAGGAGGGTCATTTTTGGACTCAAACAGTTCGTCAATTGGTCGCTTCTGAAGCTGTAACGGCCTTGGTACGTGAGTTGGCCTTGCAATCGCAATTGATTGCACGCGATACCGATCAATGGCATTTGAGAATTGACAGCGAATCCTTAAATCAAGGCACTGCGCGCGAGCGTTTACAAGCCGCATTGAACAGCGCAGGGTATGCCGTCAAGCTGGTGGTTGAAATTGGCAAAGTGACCGATTCTCCTGCACAGCGCAATGCCGCTGAATTGGCTGAAAAGCAAAAAGCGGCTGAGGAATTGATTCATTCTGATCCCATGGTGCAAGCCATGGTTGAAAATTTTGGCGCCAAAATCGTGCCCGGCACAATCAAGCTTATTTCTTAAATTTCACGGAAGGAAAAAACATGTTCAACAAAGGTCAACTTGCTGGCTTGATGAAGCAAGCTCAAGCCATGCAAGACAATTTGAAGAAAGCCCAAGACGAATTGGCTTTTGTCGAAGTGGAAGGTTCGTCTGGCAGTGGCATGGTCAAAGTTTTGATGACCTGTAAACATGCTGTCAAGCGTGTCACGATCGATCCCTCTTTGCTGACAGACGACAAGGACCTGTTGGAAGACTTGGTGGCCGCAGCCTTCAACGATGCCGTCCGGCAGGCAGAGGAAGTATCTCAACAGAAAATGGGCAAGTTGACGGCCGGTTTACCACCCGGCATGAAGTTGCCTTTCTAATCTTTTCAGAAACCATGCAAAAACCCAATGCCCATGCACTAGATGCGCTCATTCAAGCGCTGCGGGTTTTGCCAGGAGTCGGTGCCAAGTCGGCCTCTCGCATGGCATTTCATTTGATGCAGCACGAGCGCAGTGCTGCGCTGCATTTGGCAAAAGCCTTAGAGCACGCTTGTGACAACGTCAAACATTGCACCACCTGTCACACCCTCACTGAAGCAGATGTTTGCAGCATGTGCGCCGACCCTGAGCGCGATCGAACTCAGCTGTGTGTGGTGGAAACGCCCGCAGATCAAGCGGCCATTGAGAGAACTTCTACTTTCAAAGGCCTGTACTTTGTTCTCATGGGCAAGCTCAGCCCCCTTGACGGCATTGGACCGAACGACCTTGGATTTGCCAAACTGTCGGAGCGTTGCAATGACGGGCTGGTGCAAGAAGTTATTCTGGCCACCAATTTCACGGGCGAGGGCGAGGCCACTGCGCACGTTATTGCTGAAATGTTAAAGAAGAGAGGCTTGCGCGTCACGCGTCTGGCCAGAGGCGTACCTGCTGGAAGTGAACTTGAATATGTCGATTTGGGCACCATCGCCCACGCACTGGTCGATCGTCGCTAAGCGCGTTGAGCCTTGGCACACTGAGCTCTCAGTGTTCTTCATTACGTAATTACCCGCTTGGGATGTTTCCCGATGCGCCAAGACCGATACCTTTGTATGCTGAACTCAGCAACGATGGGAACTCTTTAAGGTGAATTGGCGTGTTACAAAAGCTTAGGCGGCGTGAATTTTCAGCAATGGCCATGGCCAGTGTTGTGCTGGCGCCTGACTTCGCTTTGGCTGCTGTCTCTCCTCAAAAAGTCAGCATTGCACTGGCCGCAAAAACCAGCCTGTTCCATTTGCCTTTGGTTTTGGCTGAGCAATTGGGCGCGTTCAAAAACGAGGGTCTGCAGATTGATTGGCTTGAATGTGAATCGGGCCTTCAAGCGGTTCAACTGGCTTTGAATGGGCAAGCAGATGTGGTGTCAGGCGCTTTCGAGCACACCCTCGATTTACAAGCACGTGGCTTAAATTACCGTGCCTTTGTGTTGCAGGGCAGAGCGCCCCAAATCAGTGTGGGCTTGGCCACACGAAAAGCACTTGCTATGAAATCATTGGACGACCTCAAATCAGTCAAGATGGGTATTTCATCTTTAGGTTCTGGCACGCATTGGGTAGCGCAGCAGTGGCGATTGAAAGCCAAGCTTGCAGCCGAGAACGTTCAGTTCATTGAATTAGGTTCTGCCACAGGGCAGTTGTTGGAAGCGGTTAAAACGGGCTCGGTTGACGCTTTGTGTCACACCGATCCTGTTATGCACTACCTGGAACAAAAAAATGAATTGCGTCTCTTGGCTGAGACGCGATCGCTGATGAGTACGCAGCGCATGTTTGGCGGCCCCATGCTTTCTGCTTGTTTGTTTGGCAAGGGTGAGTTTTTGCAAAAACGCGCTGATGTGGCCCTGACCTTGACCCGAGGCGTGGTCAGAGCATTGCAGTGGCTTAAAACCGCAGGGCCTTCCGATATTCTCAAAATGGTGCCCTCTCACAATTGGATGGGGGACCGTGCAATGTACTTAGGTGCTTTGGAAAATGTGCGCAACAGCTACAGTTTGGATGGCATGTTTTCGACTGAGTCCTCGCAAACGGCTTGGCGTGCCAGAGCCAGTCGCGTCAGCACCGATCGGGCCAATTGGACCACCTTGGCTAGAACCTATACCAATGAATTTGCGCTCATTGCACAACGTAAAGTCAATTCCTGACTGAAGAGTTGGGGGAGTTTGGCTTGGCAGTTTTTGGGACAGACGGCTTTGATTGAACTTTGGCTTGCTTCGCCTTGGGAGCACCCGTTGAAGCTTTCAGACCTTTGTTGACGCTCGACTTCTTGCTTGTATTTTTACTGCCGCGGGAACTGGCCGTGGTCGGTACCAAAATGGCAATCGATTGCCCCGGTTTGAGTGCCACAGGCATCTTCAATTTATTCCAAGCGGCAATGTTCGAGGGCGTGACGTCATGTCGGCTTGCCAATGTGGCCAAGGTGTCGCCTTTTTGAACTTTGACCATCATTCGGCGCAAAACAATTTCGGGCGCAAAAGAAATTTGGGCATTGTCGGCCAGATGCTCAGTCACGTCAGCGTCGAGAGCGCCTTGTCTTACAACCAATAAGGTGGAGCCTTGTTTGACTTGCATCCCGCTTGGAATTTGGTTCACAGAGCGAAGTTCGGCTTCTGTCATTTTGACCAGTTTGCTGGCTTCCGAAACCTTCATGGTCTTGGGCACAGACCAAGCTGTCCAACTGGCCAATTGTTTTTGTGCGTGCTCTTCGAGTCGGCGCAGGAACCGGTCAGCGTTGTCCCAAGGCAGCAAAATTTCAGGTGTGCCTGCAGCCAAAATAACAGGTCGGCTCATGGAAGGATTTAAAGCTTTGAAATCTTCCATGCTGACCCCTGAAAAATTGGCCGCCAATTTGACATCGATGTCACGAGTGATGCTGACAGATTTGAAATACGGGTGATTCTGAATGAGTGGCAACCGTACGTTGAAATTTTGGGGCTGCGCAATGATGTTTTTTACGGCCTGTAGCTTGGGCACGTAATAGCGTGTTTCGTTGGGCATTCTCAATTCGGAATAGCTCAGTCCTAAACCGGCTGCTTTGTTTTTGGCCAATGCGCGACCCACACTGCCTTCCCCCCAGTTGTAGGCTGCCAAAGCCAAGTGCCAATCGCCAAACATGCCATGAAGTTTTTGTAAATAGTCAAGGGCAGCGCGGGTCGACTCAACCACGTCGCGTCTTTCATCTCTGAAAACGTTTTGTTTCAAATCGAAGTATTTACCAGTTGCGGGCATAAATTGCCACATGCCTGCTGCTTTGGCCGAAGAGACCGCTTCAGGGTTAAAGGCTGACTCGATGAAGGGCAATAAGGCCAACTCTGTGGGCATGTTTCTGCGTTCAAGTTCTTCAACAATGTGAAACAAATATCTTCTTGAACGCTCTGTCATTCTGACCATGTAGTCGGGACGCGATGCGTACCAAACTTCGCGGTCTTTCACCAGATCATTTTCAAGATCGGGCATGGCAAAGCCTTGGCGAATGCGCACCCAAATGTCAGCAGGGGGTTCAGTGACATCGTCGATTTTGGCTTTGACGATAGGCGCTTTAAGAGGCGCAAGCACTTGAGGAGGCGTCGTAGACGTAGGTGGTATTGCTGTGACTGTTGCAGTCGCAGGCGTAGAAGCATTTTCAGCTGTCGTGCTGATGTCCACAGGCTTTGTTTCAGCTTGTTTATGAACATTGGCGCAGCCTGTCAAAAACAGAGCAAGACAAAGTCCTAGCTTGATCTTCAGGCTGATGCCCTTGGTGGTTTGGTTCATTTGTAGTCGTTTTTCCAGAGTCGCAGTTGGGCAAAAATATCTGCTTCATTGTCTTTAACCTGCGGTGCAAAAGTTTTGACCGCGCCGATCACTGTTGGCGAACGGGTTCTCAAAAAAGGATTGATTTGCAATTCGTTCGCCAGATTGGCGGGCAAGGTGGGTAAGTTCTGAGCCCTAAGGTCTTTGCAATGTTTGACATAGGTTTGCAGATTTAAATTCTGCGGCTCTACGGCGCTGGCAAATTTCAAATTGTTCAGTGTGTACTCGTGCGCGCAACAAACGCGCGAAGCGCCAGGCAGTGCGGCCAACCGATCCAAAGACTGAAGCATCTGTTCTGCAGTGCCCTCAAACAAGCGACCACAGCCACCAGAGAAAAGCGTGTCACCACAAAAAAGCAGAGGTTCTTGGCCTTCGGGCTCTGCGAAATAAGCGATGTGCCCCGCGGTATGCCCCGGCACATCCAATGTTTGAAAATTCAAACCAAGCCAGCTGAATTGGTTTCCCTGCGCTAAGGCTTGGAATTCGAAGGGCAATTTTTCGTGAGCTGGCCCATAAACCTTGGCGCCCCAATGTTGCTCAAGCTTTGCCACGCCCCCCGTATGATCACCATGGTGATGCGTGACTAAAATGCAATCCAGCTTGTGGTTGTTGGCAGCCAACCACTTGTCAACGGGCGTTGAATCACCTGGGTCAACAACCAATGCAAGGCCTTGGTGTTGCAACAGCCAAATGTAATTATCGGAGAATGCGGGCAGCGGTATTAGGTTCATGAATCCTCCTATTATAGAAACCACCTCGATGGCGCAAGATTGGCGTCAATGGTTGGCCACGCCAGCAGGGTCTTTTTTGTTGAGCTGGGAGCAATCTCGGATGGACGCTTTGGTGGCAGATATCTTTGGCTACCACGCACTTCAATTGGGCATGCCCGAGCTAGAGGGCTTGCGAGCCAATCGCATGCCCCATCAGTGGCTGGCCCTGTCAGAAACCAATGCATTGCCCGAGGGACAAGATTTTCAGTTTGCCGCCCACAGCATCGCGCTGCCATTTCAAGCCGACAGTTTGGATTTGTTGGTCATGCCGCACAGCTTGGAGTTAAGTTTGGATGCGCATGCCAGTTTGCGGGAGGCAGAGCGGGTCTTGGTGCCTGAGGGCCATTTGCTGATCACCGGCCTCAACCCGACCAGCCTCTGGGGTTGGCGCCACAAGCGCGCTCAATGGTATCGGCGCTGGGGTTTTGACGGTCTTAGCTCACCTGCTTGCGATGAATTGATTGGTTATTGGCGACTCAGGGACTGGCTTCGACTGCTGGGCTTTGAGGTCAAAGTAAGTCAATTTGGATGTTGGCGGCCTGCGGTGGACAAGCCGAAATGGTTCGACCGTTGGGCTTTTATGGACAAATTGGGCGCCAACTGGTGGCCTATTTTGGGCGGGGCCTACGTCATTGTGGCTGTGAAAAAGGTCCCAGGCGGGCGTATTTTGGGCGCGACTTGGAAGCAACGCAGGCTTCAAACCAAAGCTGCCGTGACGCTGGCGCGGCGACAAAACCAAACTCAAAGCGACGCTGGCACCCAAAGAAAGAGCGAATGTGAACCACGTTGAAATTCATACGGATGGCGCTTGCAAGGGCAATCCGGGGCCGGGGGGCTGGGGTGCGTTGATGCGGTCCGCCGAGCATGTTCGAGAAATATTTGGGGGTGAGCTAGACACCACCAACAACCGAATGGAGCTGACGGCGGTGATCGAGGCCTTGATCGCTTTAAAGCGTCCCTGCAAAGTCACACTGTTTTTGGACAGTGAGTATGTTCGAAAGGGCATTACCGAGTGGATTCACGGCTGGAAAGCGAGGGGGTGGCGAACCGCCGCCAAGCAACCCGTTAAAAATGCCGATTTATGGCAAAAATTAGACTTTTTGGTTGCAAATTCAGGGCATCAAATTGATTGGCGATGGGTCAAGGGGCACGCCGGTGACCCTGGCAATGAAAGGGCAGATGCCCTGGCCAACTTAGGTGTCGACAAAGCCCTGGGCAGGAGCTAGTCAGAGAAACCCAACAGCTGTTACATTTCCAAGCTGTTTTGGATACTTTTCGGAATCTTTGATGTCTTTGAAAAAACCTTATCTCCCGCTTGCGCTCATTGGTCTGGTCCTTGCAGCTGGTGCCGCTTGGTGGTTTCAAAATAAACCTGCAGCGCCAAAGCCAGAGCTTGCTGCTGCTGTCAGCGCCCTTAACAGCGCTGCTCAGCCTGCCCCCGCTTCTGCTGGGGCACCTGCTGGTGGTGCTGCGCCAGGT